>JBGTIG010000124.1:0-6990 GCA_041745755.1 Lysobacterales bacterium | reverse complement strand
GTCGTTGGTAACGATGGCATGGAACATCAAGAGGATGGCGGTAATGGCGGGATAAACGAGCAGGTACAGGTCCGCAAAAACCCCACTCAGACCGCATCGCGCCCAATTTACCTACTTCACTGTCCCGCCCGATTTCCATGGTCGCTATTGCTCGCAACATCGAGTTAAGCCCGACAGGCTGCTAGGGCTAGGGTTCGATTGCCAGGCCGTTTGGTGGCAACTGGCAGCGCATTGCAACTCGGCCACGAGCCCTTGAAGTGCGCGGCTGCTTTGGGTTAGGCTGAGCACATGCCAACTATCACCCACGATGAAATCACGCGGTTGTCCCCAGACGAGCGCCTGACGCTCATCGGCGAGCTTTGGGATAGCCTCGATCCCGCTGATGTGCCCGTGACCCCGACGCAGCGCGCTGAACTTAGGCGTCGGCTCGATAGCTTTGAACAAGACCGTTCGGGCGGTATTACCTGGGAACAACTTCGAGCGCAGCTTGCACGCCGCGCGTCCTGATGCCCGCGGTAATTTTCCTACCCGCAGCACAGATCGAAGCAAGCGAAGCGCAAGACTGGTACGAGGCCCGCGGCTTGGGCGCTGCCTTTCGCGCTGAACTCGACAATGCGGTCCAGCGGCTGACCGCCAATCCGTTGCAGTTCCCCCTTGTCTTTGCCGACATCCGCCGCGCGCTTTTGCGCAGATTCCCCTACGCCCTATTCTTCCGAATCGTTGATGACGCGGTGTTCGTCATGGCCTGCTTTCATTCAAGCCGCGATCCACGTATCTGGCAGCACCGTACTTGACAGCAATCTCGTGCGGAATCACGTTCCCCGGCGGCCACCCAAAATCCCCCAGTGATGGCCACTTCAAAATCCCCCATCTGAGCGCGTAGTCAGATGTAGCCGTTGCGGCCATCCGCGGCGGCGGCGACGACAGGACATGATCGCCCCTTTTTCATTCGCGGAGGGGGCGGGGAGTGAATGTCTTGAAGCCGCATCAGATGGGTGCTGTGGTGACGTTGCTCCAGAACGACGTCTCCCACCACGAGATTAGTCGCAAGACCGGCATTGATCGCAAGACGGTGCGCAAGCTCGCGCGTGCCATGGCCGCGGCGCGCTCCGGGGAAGGTTCAAATTCCCCCATGGCCACCGGCTCGGGTGGCCTGCCGGGTCAAATTCCCCCACCCCGGCCACCGGCTGTTGAGGCCGGCTCGCCGCCTGTCGTTGCGGGGCTGCCCGCGCACGCGCGCTCGGCCTGCGAAGCGCATCGGGAGTGGATCGAAGCGCAGGTCCGTCTGGGTCGCAACGCCACGGCCATCTACCAAGAGCTGGTGGATCGGTTGGGTTTCGCGCAACGCTACAACAGCGTGAAGCGCTTCTGTCGGGCGCTGCGCACGCAGGAACCGGAGCAGTTCGACCGCCTGGAGTTTCTCCCCGGGGAGGAATGCCAAGTCGACTACGGCGAAGGCGCGCTCACGCGGCATCCCAACAGCGGCCGCTACCGCCGGCCGCGGCTATTCGTCATGACGCTGCGTTACTCGCGTCGCTCGTTTCGCCAAGTGGTGTGGAAGTCGAGCAGCGCGGTATGGGCGCGCTTGCACGAGCAAGCGTTCCACTACTTTGGGGGCGCCGTCAATTACTGCGTTCTCGACAATTTGAAGGAAGGCGTGATCACGCCGGACATCTTCGAACCGCAACTCAACCGCGTCTATGGCGCGATGCTCGCGCACTATGGCGTGGTGGCCGACCCCGCGCGCGTACGCGACCCGAATCGGAAGGGGAGCGTCGAGAACGCCATTCAACATACCCAGGCCACCGCGCTGCAGGGCAAACGATTCGACTCGCTCGCGGAGCAAAACGCCTTTCTCTGGCACTGGGAAGAGAAGTGGGCCGCGCTCCGCATTCACGGGCGGGCCAAGCGTCAAGTCGAAGAGATGTTCCAGGAAGAACGTGCCTACCTCAAGGCGCTGCCGCTGGAAGGCTTTCGCTACTTCGAGGAAGGCACCCGCACGGTGGGCGACGACACCACGATTCAAGTCGACAGCGCCTGGTATGCGGCGCGTCCGGCGCGCATCGGCAGCGAAGTGTTGATTCGCCTCTATGAGCACGAGCTCGAGATCCGCGATCTACACACCCTCGAGCTCATTCGCCGCCATCCGCGCGCCACGCGCAAGGGCGAAGTCAAATTGCCGGATCCCGAGCGCGTGTTCAACCCCTCGCGGCAGACCCATCAGCTCCTCGCGCGCGCCGAGCAAATCGGCCCCAACACCCACGCGCTCTGCCGCGAACTTTTCGGGCAACGCGGCCGGGAAGCGCAAAAAAGCATGTGGGGCATCGTCGGATTGAGTTCGCGCTATCCGACTTGCATCGTTGAGCAGGCTACCGCGGTGGCGCTCGCCCGTCAGATCCACTCCTACAAAGCCGTGCGCGCGATGGCCGAGCAACTGCTCGCCCAAGCGGTGATCGACCTCGATGCTCGCCAGCCGCAACTGCCGCTGACCAACGCCGCCTCGCCGCTGACTCAGCAGCACGAGCTGATTCGCACGCCCGCTGAGTATGCCGAGTTCTTCGACCGCCACCGGGGCGCTGAGCCATGAGCATGACGTCGCGGCGTCAACCAGCAGTTAGCGATGATTTATGACCGGCGCGACCCCGATGCACCAAACCCGGGCGCTTAAAACCGCCTACCCGCGATTGGCTGCACTTGCCGGCTACCTACCCCTCCACCCAAACACGACATCGCAGGAGAACTGAACCATGACCATGAGCATGATGGAGATTGAACAAGCCCTCAAACAGTTGCGCCTCTCCGGCGTGCGCGCCACGCTGGAAACCCGCCTCATCGAGTCGCAGGCCTCGAACCTGCCCTTTCTCGAAACCTTCTCCGCCGTCCTCCAGGATGAGCTCGATCGCCGACAATCGCGGTTGCTCGAACGGCGCTTCCAGTTCTCCGGCCTCGATGAGCGAACCTCACTCGCCGAGTTCGACTGGGGCTACAACCCCAAGATCCCCAAGCGCACCTGCTTCGAGTTGCATACGCTGAAATTCATCGCCGAAGGCGACAGCGCACTATTCATCGGCCCACCCGGCACCGGCAAGAGTCACGTCGCGAAAGCGATCGCCTATGCCGCCGTGCGCTCCGGACTACGCGTCCTGCATACCGAGGCCGATGAGTTGCTGATCAATCTCATGCAGGCCTCGCCGCTGATCAAGCGAAAGCTCCTCAAACCCGTTATCGACGCCGACTTGCTGGTGCTCGACGATCTGTTCCTGGCCCGACGCATCGCCCTGGAAAGCGCCGATGAATTGCAATCAATCCTGCATAAACGCTACAAACTACGACGCAGCAACCTCATCACGTCGAATCGGATCATTGCCGACTGGGATAAGTACCTCGGTGACGCCGCGCTGACCACCGCCATCCTCGATCGACTTATGCATCGCAGCGTGCTCGTCGAGTTCCGCGGCAAAAGCTATCGCCTCAAAGAGGCCGCCAGCCGTCTTGTAAAGGGCAACGATTCCGAGTAACAATCCTCACGCTCCTGCCGTCGCGCCTGGGGGAATTTGACCCGGCCACAGATGGAGGAATTTCAAGTGGCCACCGGGGCGTTGCCTCTGACGCCGTGAAAGCGCCCGACGACGAACAGTTTCCGAATGTCCCGCCCTCCGCTCCGCGGGCCCCGGCTCGTCACTGAACTCGCGAAGGCGGAGTCGGACCTCGAGCGGATCGAAGCGCAGCGCACCGCGGCAACCGCCAGGATCGACGCGCTTCGAAAGGAGCTCGCAGCACTTGATGCGACTCCTCGGCCCGTGGTGCCCGAGCCGCTGCCGGGGTTTCCCCCCGCACGCCAGCCGACAAGGTGAAACTGTTCCGTCAGCTCTTCCGCGGTCGTCCGGACCTCTACCCGACGCGCTTCGTCAGCAAGAAGACGGGCACGCCAGGGCATGCCCCAGCCTGCTCGAACAAGTTCGTCCCCGGTATCTGCGAGCTTCCGAAGGTGAAATGCGGTGACTGCACCCGGCAGGCGCTCAAGCCCGTCGATGACGCCGCGGTGATTGCCCATCTGAAGGGCCAGCATGTGATGGGCGTCTCTCCGATGCAAGCCGACGAGACCTGCTGGTTTCTGGCGGTCGACTTCGACAAGAGCGCGTGGATGGACGACGTACGTGCGTTCGTTCAGACAAGCCGTCGAATGGGGCTGCCTCTGGCGGTTGAGCGCTCACGCTCGGGCAAGGGAGCGCACGTCTGGTTTTTCTTTGCGACCCCCGTCGCGGCAACAACGGCGCGCAAGATGGGTTGCCACCTCATCACCGAGACGATGCCAGCCGGCACGAGCTTGCCATGGACTCCTACGACCGGCTGTTTCCCAGCCAGGACACGATGCCGCGCGGCGGCTTCGGAAACCTGATCGCCCTGCCGCTCCAACACGGACCGAGGCAGGAGGGCAACTCGGTCTTTCTCAACGACGACCTCGCAGCGTTTCCCGACGAGCAGCAGTGGGCTCACCTCGCGTCGATCCAACGCATTGACGCGTTGACGTGGAGCGAATCGCCTCCGATGCGAGTCGCGCGGGAAGCGTCGTCGGAGTTCGTATGGCGGAAGTAGCCGACGACGAGGAGGCTGCACCGTGGACGCGGCCACCATCCGGGAAGGCGCGATCACCGCGCATCACCGGACCCCTGCCGAATCGCGTGTCACCCGTGCTCTCGCAGAGGCTCTTCGTCGCGAAGGCAGCTTGTCCTCGCCGCTGCTCAACCAGATCACTGGCGTCGGCGAAGGCGCGATACGTCGCCGGGCTGACTGTGTGTATTCCGACGGAAGGTGACCGCGGTTTCCGACGGATGATGACCGCCAGATCCGACGATGTTGACCGGTGAATCCGACGGATGATGACCGCTTTTTGCGGGCACGTCGGAAAGCGCGGTCAAGTTGGTCGGATTGGCGGTCACGATGCCCGGAAATCGGGGTCGTGATCGCAGTGGCGACGTTGCAGTGCGTGGTAATTCGAACCTGCGGCTGGGTACGCTCGCTCCCTTTTGTTCAGGGAGCCTGCGGTGCCAGCCAACCGGATTACCATGCGCCGAATTCGAGAAGTTCTCCGTCTCAAGCACGAATGCGCGTTGCCCAACGCCCAGATCGCTGCCGCGTTGGGCATCGCGAAGGGCTCGGTGGCGAATTACCTTGCCGCCGCCACCGCCGCCGGATTGACGCACAGTGAAGCGCTCGGGCTCGATGATGCGGCGCTGAACGCACGCTTGCATCCGCAACGCTACGTCTACCCGCAGTTTGCCGTTCCGGATTTCGGTGAGATTCATCGCGAGCTGCGGCGCAAGGGCGTCACGCTGCAATTGCTGTGGGAGGAGTATCGGGCGCAAGCCCAAGGCGTTCCCTACAGCCGGTCGCGCTTCTGCGAGCGCTACAGCGAGTTTCGGCAACGGCTGCGCCGCTCGATGCGGCAGACGCATGTCGCCGGCGAGAAGCTGTTCGTCGATTACGCCGGGCCGACGGTCCCGCTGATCGACCCGGCCAGTGGCGAGATCAGCCGCGCGCACATCTTCGTCGCGGTGTGGGGCGCCTCGAACTACACCTATGCCGAGGCCACGGCGACCGAGTCGAAGGCCGACTGGATCGCCGCCCACGGCAACGCGCTCACCTTCTTTGGTGGCGCCCCGGCGCTGTTGGTGCCGGATAATCCACGCGCCCTGATTCGCGACCCGGATCGCTACGAGCCGATTGCCAATCGCACCTACGAAGCGCTGGCCGAGCATTACGGCTGCGCCATCCTGCCGGCGCGGCCGCGCAAACCGCAGGACAAGGCCAAGGTCGAAGCCGCCGTGCTGCTGGTCGAGCGCTGGATCCTCGCCCGGCTGCGGCATTGGCGCTTCCACAGTCTGACCGAACTCAACACCGCCATGCGGCAATTGCTCGGCGAACTCAACGAGCGGCCGTTCCAGATAGCTCGAGGGTTCGCGCCGCAGCTGGTTCGAACTGCTCGATCGGCCGGCATTGCGGCCGTTGCCGAGCACTGCCTTCGAATATGCCGACTTCAAGCGGGCGCGCGTCTCGCGTCTCGATTACCACGTCGAGCTCGCGCACCACTACTACTCGGTGCCGCACACCCTGGTCGGCCAGGACGTCGAACTGCGGATCACTCGCAGCACAGTCGAAGTGCTGTTCCGTCATCAGCGGGTCGCGAGTCACGCGCGCTCACATCGTCGTGGTGGCTACAGCACGATCGCCGAGCACATGCCGGCGGCGCATCGCGCGCATCGCGAGTGGACTCCCGCTCGACTGCTGCACTGGGCGACCACCATCGGCATCGCGACCGGGCACCTGGTCACCCACTTGCTCGAATCCAAACCGCATCCCGAGCAAGGCTACCGCGCCTGCCTCGGTCTGCTCGCGCTGGCGCGCAAGTATGGCGATGCTCGGCTCGAAGCCGGCTGTGCACGTGCTCTCACCCTCGGCGCTCGGACCCGCAAGTCGGTTGCTTCCATCCTCGCCGCCGGTCTCGATCGCCAACCGACCGCTGCCACGCTCTTTGCCGACACCGTTCTGCCCGAGCACGCCAACGTGCGCGGTCCCGAGTACTACCACTAACCTGTCAAGGAGATCGTTCAATGCTCACCCAACAAACCGTAACGCACCTGCGCACTCTGCGCCTCGACGGCATGGCCCGCGCCTTCGAGGAGCAACTCACGCAACCCGTGGCTACCGGCCTTGCCTTCGAAGATCGTTTCGGCCTTCTGGTCGATCGCGAGCTCGCTTGGCGCGATACCCGGCGCTTGGAACGTCTGCTCAAACAAGCCAAGCTCAAGTATCCCGACGCCTGTATCGAGGATCTCGACACGCGCAGTGCTCGCGGTCTTGATCCGCGCCAGCTCGCGAGTCTCGCCGGCGCCGACTGGATCCGCTCCGGAAACAACATCCTCATCACCGGCGCCACCGGGCTCGGCAAGACTTGGCTCGCCTGTGCCCTGGGTCAAGCCGCCTGTCGCC
>JBGTIG010000123.1:0-1826 GCA_041745755.1 Lysobacterales bacterium | reverse complement strand
ATGCGCCGCCGACGAATACGCGGCCCGCAGGGCGCGCGGCGCCCGCGCAACCTGCGTGGGTCTGGGTGCTGGTCGGAGTCGGCGTGGTGGCGGTACTCGCCGCGATCTTGAAAACGCTCAATCTCTTCTGAGTTGTCGCGGGAACGTTGTCGGGACGTGCGTCCGGACGGTGTCTGCCACGTTTTCCCCCAGAGTCGGAGAGCGCTCCGTCACGGGTCCCCGGGCGGTCGCTCCAGGCGCAGCGAGAGATCGATTGCGCGGACGTGCTTGGTGAGCGCGCCGATCGAGACGAAGTCGACACCCGAACGCGCGATGTCGCCGATGGTATCGAGCGATACATTGCCGGACACCTCGATCGGGATGCGACCCGCTACCGTCGACACCGCAAGAATGCGGTCCGCTGCGCTGAATTCATCGAGCATGATGCGATCTGCCCCGGCGCGAAGAGACTGCTCCACTTCGTCGAGTGTTTCAACCTCGACTTCCACCATCAACCCGGGCGCGGTGGCCCGCGCACGCGCGACGGCTGCCTCGATCCCGCCAGCCGTGGCGATGTGGTTTTCCTTGATCAGCACGGCGTCGAACAGGCCCATGCGATGGTTGCCGCCGCCGCCGACGCGGACGGCGTATTTTTGTGCGTAGCGCAACCCGGGCAGTGTCTTGCGCGTATCCAGCACCTGGCATCGCGTACCGGCAACGGCGGCGACGTAGTGGGAAGTGGTGGTGGCGGTCGCGCTCAGCGTCTGCAGGAAGTTGAGAGCGGCCCTCTCGGCTGAAAGCAACGCGCGCGCCGATCCCGCAACGGTGCAAAGCACGCAGGCCATCTGGAACCGCTCGCCGTCGCGAACGTGACAGTCGAACTCGACGTCGGCGTCGAGGGTGCGGAAGCAGGCTTCCGCCCATGCCATGCCGGCGAGCACCGCGGGCTCGCGGTTCTTGCTGACGATGGTGGCGATCGCGCCTGCATCGGCCACCAGCATCGCGGTGGCGTCGCCGCTGCCGAGATCCTCGGCGAGCGCGCGCGCAACGTCTGCGAGTACTTGATCGGGATCGGGGGCGGGCGGCGCCGGTGAATCAGGCATGGTTCGCGGCCGCGGAATCCGGCACAGCGGAGTCCAGTCCGCCGGGCGTCACTGCGGAAACCGGTCGAACTGGGTCGTGCCGATGCCCTGGTCCGGCAGCATCACCGGGATGCCGTCCGCGATGCGGTAGATGACGCGGCCGTCCGTCGTGATGAGTGCGTCCTCGATCGGTTGTTCGACGAGCACGCCCGCGACATCGCGCGCACGCCGCGCCGCCACCTCGCCATTGAGCGCCTGCAATTCCTCCGGCCGGACCGGGCGCACGGGCACCTTGCTGACCGGGCAGCAAAGGATATCGAGCAGGCGTCGATCGATGGCCATGAGGATCCGGGTACGCGTGAACGGACTGGTAACATAACGGTTTTGCGGGTCCCGAACCATGCACGCAGCGGGTAGCGCGAAACCGGCGGTCGGCGTGGTGATGGGCTCGCGCACCGACTGGGAATCGCTCGAACCTGCGGCGGCGCTGCTCGCGGAATTCGGCGTGCCGCACGAGATCCGCGTGGTGTCGGCGCACCGGACGCCCGACCTGCTGCTCGAGTACGCGCGCACTGCGCGTGACCGCGGACTCAAGGTGCTTATCGCCGGAGCGGGTGGCGCGGCGCATCTGCCCGGCATGCTCGCCGCGTGCACGCCCCTGCCGATCTTCGGTGTGCCGGTTGCCGGCAAGGCCCTGCGTGGCGTGGATTCGCTGCTGTCGATCGTGCAGATGCCGAGGGGCGTGCCGGTCGGGACGCTGGCGAT
>JBGTIG010000122.1:0-5276 GCA_041745755.1 Lysobacterales bacterium | reverse complement strand
GCGGGAGGTCGAGTGCGCATGTGGCCGACGCGCGTGCCGCGCCGGACTGGCATTGTTGCGGCGCGCCCCAGAAGGCTCGTTGCGCGGACTGCGATCCTTGCGCTGCTCGCCACCACCGCCGGTGAGCTTGAGCGGTCGCTGCGGCACGAAACCTTCGATCTCCACGCGCTCGATCTCGCGACCCAGGAGGCGATGGATGGCGCGCAGCCGATCACTCTCGTCCTGCGCGACCAGGGAAATCGCGACGCCACTGGCGCCGGCACGACCGGTGCGGCCGATGCGGTGCACGTAGTCCTCCGCGACCATCGGCAGTTCGAAGTTGATGACCATCGGCAACTGCTCGATGTCGAGTCCCCGTGCGGCGATGTCGGTGGCGACCAGGATGCACACGCGGCCGTTCTTGAAGTCGCCGAGCGCACGCACGCGCGCGCCCTGGCTCTTGTTGCCGTGGATTGCGGCGGCTTTGAGGCCGGCCGCGATGAGCTGTTTCACCAGCTTGTCGGACCCGTGCTTGGTGCGCGCGAACACCAGCGTCTGGCGCCGCGAATCCTCGGACAGCAGATGGACCAGGAGATCGCGCTTGCGCTCGGTATCGACCGGGTGCACGCGATCGACGATGGCGACCGGCGCCGCGTTTTTCGCGGCCACGGCGACCATCTGCGGATCGCGCAGGAACTGCGCCGCGAGCTGCTTGATCTCGTCGGGGAACGTGGCCGAGAACATGAGCGTCTGGCGATTGCGCGGGGTCAACCCGATGATGCGCTTGATGACCGGCAGGAAGCCCATGTCGAGCATGCGGTCGGCTTCGTCGAGCACCAGCATCTCGATGCCTTCGAGGTCGATGCCGCGACGGGCGACGTGATCCAGCAGTCGGCCGGGCGTCGCCACCACGATGTCAACGCCCCGGCGGAGCGCATCGGTCTGTGGCTGCATGCCCACTCCACCGAAGATCGTCATGGTGGAGACCTTGAGATACCGCGAGTACTCGCGGATGCTTTCCTCGACCTGCAGCGCGAGCTCGCGCGTCGGGGTCACGATCAGCGCACGCGGTCGGCGCGACACCGCACGATTGCGGCTGTCGGCGAACAGGCGCTGCAGCATCGGCAGCGCGAAAGCCGCCGTCTTGCCGGTGCCGGTCTGTGCCGCCGCGAGCAGGTCGCGACCGGCAAGTGCCGGAGGAATCGCCGCCACCTGGATGGGCGTTGGCGCCGCATAGTTCTGATCGACGAGCGCGCGCACGAGCGCGGGCGCAAGCCCGAGTTGTTCGAAAGACATGGAAAACTCCTGGAGCGAACCGAGCGCGTGCTTACGCCTTGCGCGGCGGATCGTGGCTCGACGGCAATCCCGGATTCCGTGTGTCGAGCGGATAATGGCGGAGCAGGCAAATGCCGGAACCCCGGGCGATCGCATCGTTCCGTGCGGGAGGCCGAAGACCCGCGGCGAGGTTTCTCGCATGGCGGAGTTCGACGACCGAAGGGATCAACGCAGACGGGCAATCGCGGCGCGCACTGTACCCGAACGGGGACTTCAACGCCATCGCTGCCGGCTTTGGGTAGTGTCCCGGTTTGAACGGCCAGGCCTCGGGACCGTTCGTGGTGAGCTTGTCGAACCATGAGCGGTCGTGCGCAGATCGGCGTCTGTCGCGATTCCGTCCATGGTTCGAGCCTGCGTCAGGCTCAGGGTCACCACGAACGGAATGTCAAAGTGGGTCACTACGCGGCTTTGCCGTCAGAATCGCGGTCAGGATCGGCACCGGGGTGGGAGGGGGCGACAGTGCGCGTGACGCTGCAGCTCGATGCGGACGACGTCGCGCGCTTTCGCGCGGCATTGGCGCGCGCGGAAGCCCGGGTAGCCTCGCTCGAGCCTGGCGACATCATCGATGGCGCGAAGCACGCGCTCGATCACCTACCCATCGCGAGTGCTCCCGGATACGTGCGCGGACGTATCGCCGACGTACAACGCCTGATCGTGATGATGGAGGACGAGGACTGGCTGCTGCCCCCTGCGTTCCAGCGGTCGGTGCTCCGCGCGCTGGCGTATTTCGCGGATCCGGAAGATCTCGTGCCGGACGAGATCGGCGTGATTGGCCTGCTCGATGATGCGATCGTGCTCGACCTGCTGGTCCGCGAACTTCGCGGCATGCTGCGGGCCTACGCGGCGTTCGCCGAATTCCGCTCCGACTCGCTGGCGTCCGCACACGACCGCGATTCCCCGCGCGACGAAGCCGGGAAAAGGCTCCATCGCTCGCGGACGCTGGCGGCTTGCCGGAGGAAACTGCTGTCCCGCTTGCGCGCGCCCTCGGGTCACCCCGCTTTCCCGCGCTAGGCAACGTCCCGCGCAGCTGCGCAGCTTGCTCGGCAGAACATTCCCGCATGTCGTAGCTGCGGAGATCCGATGTCGAGTGCCGAGCAAGTTCGGCACCTACGGGCACCTGCGAACACCTACGGGCACCTGCGTCGTAGCTGCGGAGCTTGCTCCGCAGGGCAGGTGCCGTAGGTCGTAGCTGCGGAGCTTGCTCCGCAGAACTCGGTGCCGCGTGTCGAGTGCCGCGCGAGCTCGGCACCTACGGGCACCTACGGACATCTAACCTAGCTGCGAACACCTACGGGCACCTGCGTCGTAGCTGCGGAGCTTGCTCCGCAGAACAGGGTGCCGCGTGTCGAGTGCCGCGCGAGCTCGGCACCTACGGGCACCTACGGACATCTAACCTAGCTGCGAACACCTACGGGCACCTGCGGCACCCACGAGGAATTCCGGGCAGCTAGGAGATGTGAGGGCCAGGCGCGAGGGGACGCGGCACCAGCCAGCGTACGGCCACGCCAACGGCGACCAGCGGAAGTACGACGCCGGCAGCCATCATCCACGCGGGATGCGGAATCTGCCACATCGCGACGCCCGCCATCGCTAGCGTGAGGCCCCCGATGACCCACGCCAGGATCGCCTGGTGCGAACGGGCAATCCTGATGGCGGCGACGCTGCCGAAGAACGCCCCGAGCGTCCAGGCTGCGACCACGAAGCCCAGCGCCCCGGTAGGCAGGGAACGCACGAAGTCGCGCATCGCCCCCACGTCGCCGGGGTCCATCGCCACGGGGTTTTTCGCGGGGAACAACTGGTGCCCCAGGGTTTCCACGCCCACCACCACCAGGCCGGTCACCAGGATGCCGACAACCAGCGCAGCCAGGGATCGAAGGATATTCATGCCTGCACTCCCGCGTCGCACAATCGAGGGGACTGATCGACTGCGAACTCGTCAGCGCGCGCCAGCGCCGGGTTGCCCGGACAAGCCCGACGGCGCGGCCGCGGCGCCCGCGGGTGCGGTGGCGATCTTCGCTTTCGCGGGCGGGTCCTGCACCGCAACCCGGGTTGCATTCCCGGCTTCGAACATGGCGGAGTCGAGAACGCGCCTGCCGCCGACGAAGCGCTTGCGCCAGTAGGCATCCGTCATTTCATCGGTGCGCACGCGCCCGCCGGTGCTGGGTGCGTGGATGAAACGATCGCGACCGAGGTAGATGCCGACGTGATCGACGCGCTTGCGATGCGCGAAGAACACCAGGTCCCCGGCTTCCAGTTGCTCGCGAGTGAGCTTCGGGCCGTCCGCCGCAGCCATCTGATGTGACGCGCGCGGCAGCTCGAGGCCCGTGCTCTCGCGATACACGTAGCCGACGAATCCGCTGCAATCGAATCCGGTGAGAGGCGACGCGCCGCCGTAGCGATAGCGCGTCCCGGTCAGGCTGCGCGCATTGCGGAGAACCTTGTCCAGCACGCGCGAGCCGCTTGCGAACGCCCGCGCGAGCAGGGGTGTTGCGGCAGGGCGCCGCGACGGCGCGAGTTCCGGCGCTTCGAGCTCTATGCGAGCTTGCGGCAGCGAACGCAGACTCCCGGTGCCCGGCCCGGAAGTGGTCGCACAGCCTTGCAGCAGGAGCGCCGAAAAGGCAAAAAGGACGCACCCCGCTGCGGGTCGCATTGGCATCTGGCTGTGTCTTCCCGGCGCGATCGCAAAACGAAAGTGGCGGGAATATGGCGAAATCATGGCGCAAAGGCAAGGCTTGTGATTTCCATGTGAATGTGGCTGCCTCCGTTCAGCATCTATTTCACGGCGGCGCGTGACTGGGCGGGTCGCGCGGCGGTCGCTACGCTTCCCTGCCCGGATGACTGGATCGAACCCATGCAGGCAGGCAATGGCAAGGTGGCGATTTTTCACTACACGGTGCGCGATGCGGACGCTGCGGCAGATGCGCCGCCCGTCGACTCCTCCCGCGAGCGCGGCGAGCCGCTCGTGGTGTTGCTCGGGCAGGGCGGCTTGATCGCGGGCGTGGAAGCCGCGCTATCCGGCCGGTCCGCCGGCGAGCGGTTCGAGGTGCGGGTGACGCCGGCGCAGGGTTATGGCGAGCGCACGGACAATGCTTTGCAGCGGGTGCCTCGCAAGTTCTTCCGCTCGCCCGATCGGCTGAAACCCGGGCAGTCAACGACACTCGCCACGCGTGACGGCACGCGCGCAGTCACCGTCGTCAAGGTCGGCATGTCAGTGGTGGATGTGGACCTCAATCACCCGCTGGCGGGCAAGACCCTGCTTTTCGACATCGAGATGGTGGACGTGCGCGAGCCCACCGATGACGAGCGCGCGCACGGTCACGCGCACGGCGCGGACGGGCACGCCGGCCACTGAAAAAGCACCGCGCGCCCCGTTGGCGCGCAAGCGCAAGGGGGTTTCCGCACGAACTACCCGGCGACCAGGTTCTGCGCTTTTCGATTCCGCATCCTGCTTCATCGAAAAGTCCGGCCCGTACCTCCCTGTGCGGGCTTTCGGAGGCGCGCGGCAGTGCCGCGCAAAAGCTCCGCCTCACCCTGCGCTCACCAAGTCGCATCCGGCCATGGACTTTTCGATTCCGCATCCCGCTCCATCGAAAAGTCCGGCCCGCACCTCCGTGTGCGGGCGTTCGGCGGGTCGCGCCAGTGGCGCGACGCTCTCCGCTTCACCCTGTCCATGGCGTTCGGCACCGCGCGCGCCGTTGGCGCGCAAGCGCAAGGGAAATTGCGGCACGACCCGCCAGGCGACTAGGCTCTGCGCTTTTCGATTCCGCTTCTGCTCCATCGAAAAGTCCGGTCCGCACCTCCCTGTGCGGGCGTTCGGCGGCGCGCGGCAGTGCCGCGCGAAAGCTCCGCCTCACCTTGCGCTCGCCAAGTCGCATCCGGCCATGGACTTTTCGATTCCGCATCCCGCTCCATCGAAAAGTCCGGCCCGCACCTCCGTGTGCGGGCGTTCGGCGGGTCGCGCC
>JBGTIG010000121.1:0-6764 GCA_041745755.1 Lysobacterales bacterium | reverse complement strand
GGCTCGGCACGCTGCGGGGTCAGCCGAGCAAGCTCGGCTGCTACGGGTCAGGTGGGTTCAGGCGAGCAAGCCCGGCTGCCACGCGGGGCGCGGGGAACGCGTCGAATCCGTAGGTGCCGAGCTCGCTCGGCACGCTGCCGGCTCGGGACGCTGCCGGCTCGGCACTCAGTGCACGTCGCGCCAGTATTCGATCTTCAGCAGCCACGCGATGAAAGTGAAAAACGCGAGGAACATGAGCACCCAGACGCCCATCCGGGTGCGCTTGAGCGCGGCGGGTTCTGCCGCGTATTCCATGAAGGCCGCGATATCGCGTGCGCTCTGGTCGAATTCGTCGCGGCTCTCGGACCCCCCGCTGACCAGCTCGAAGCGGACGAAGCAACGACCATCCACTTCCGGCTGGTGCTCCGGGCAGTGTCCGGGTTCGTCGTCGTGTCCTGCCGGCAGAGGCATGAACAGCGCGCGCTGGGAACCCTGCAGTTCCCACAGCACGTTCGGCATCGACGTGTTCGGAAAAACGGTGTTGTTCCAGCCGATGCGTGCCTCGGGGTCGAGGTAGAACCCGCGCAGATAGTTGTAGATCCAGTCCGCTCCCCGCGACTTTCCCGTCATCGACAGATCGGGCGGAGCCTTGCCGAACCAGGCGGTAGCCGCATCGACTGGCATCGAGGACAACAGGGGATCGCCGAACTTGGCCCCGGTGAACAACAGGTTCCGCTCGACCTGCTCCTGCGTCAGGTCCAGGTCCTCGGCGATGCGCGAGGTGCGCATGAACTTCATCGAATGGCAGCCGGAGCAGTAGTTGACGAACAGCTGCGCGCCGCGCTGTAGGGACTGCACGTTGTCGAGATCGGTCTGCGACGAATCGGCCGGTACGGTCCCGCCACTGGCCGCGAGCGCCGCGACAGGCAGCGCGAGTGCCAGCAGTGCCGCCATGCAGACACCGGGCCTGGATCTAGTCATGGGTGGTCACCCGTTCCGGCACCGGCCGCGTTCGATCCAGTCGCGTCCAGATCGGCATGGTGATGAAGAACATGAAGTACAGAAACGTCAGTACGCGACCGATCTGCGTCTCGACGGGATCCGTGCCGGGACCCGCGCCGATCTTGCCGAGCCACACGAAGCACACGACCAGCAGGCCGAGCATGAGCTTGGTGAGCAGGCCCCGGTAGCGATGCGAATTGACCGGACTGCGGTCGAGCCAAGGCACCGCGAACAGCACCCCGATCGCGCCGAACATGACGAGTACGCCCGATAGCTTGTGCGGGATCACGCGCAACATCGCGTAGTAGGGCGTGTAGTACCAGACGGGCTTGAAGTGCTCGGGCGTCACCAGTCTATTGGCCTCGACGTAGTTGTCGTGTTCGAGGAACCAGCCGTTGACCGTCGGCTCGAAGAAGATGATGAACGCGCAGATGATGAGGAAGAAGCCCACGCCCACCAGGTCCTTTACGGTGTAGTACGGGTGGAACGGGATTCCGTCCGCAGGCGCGGTCGGCGACCAGCGGTTGCCTCTCGGTCCGTGCTTGACGTCGACGCCGTCGGGATTGTTCGAGCCGACTTCATGCAATGCGCCGAGGTGCAGCACCACCAGCAGCAGCAGGACCAGCGGCAGGGCAACCACGTGCAGCGCGAAAAACCGGTTGAGCGTGATGTCGCTCGGCAGGTAGTCGCCCATGATGAGTTCCGTGAGCCCGTTGCCGATCCATGGAATCGCGGTGAACAGCGAGATGATGACTTTCGCGCCCCAGAACGACATCTGGCCCCAGGGCAGCACGTAGCCCATGAAGGCCTCCGCCATCAGCACGAGGTAGATCAGCATGCCGAGGATCCACACCAGTTCGCGGGGCTTGCGATAGGAGCCGTACATGAGGCCCCGGAACATGTGCAGGTAGACCACGATGAAAAACGCCGAGGCGCCGGTCGAATGCATGTAGCGGATCAGCCAGCCCCACTCGACATCGCGCATGTTGTATTCGACCGAAGCGAAGGCTTCCGCCGCGCTCGGCTTGTAGTTCATCGTCAGCCAGATGCCGGTGACGATCTGGTTGACCAGCACCAGAATCGCCAGCGAGCCGAAGTAGTACCAGACGTTGAAATTCTTCGGCGCGTAGTACTCCGACAGGTGCTTGCGGTAGAAGGGCATGAGGCCCGGCGCACGCTCGTCGATCCATTCGGCGACATGACCCGCGGTGCGCGTGAACACGTTGGCCATCACGCAGCTCCCGTCGCGGCGCCGGCGCCGACGTCGGCGACCGGGTCGACACCGATCTCGATCGTGCCCTCGTCGAGGTAGCGATGGGGCGGCACGACCAGGTTGGTCGGCGCCGGTACGCCTTCGAAGACCCGGCCCGCGAGATCGAAACGCGACTTGTGACAGGGACAGAAGAAACCGCCTTTCCACTTCGAATCGAACGGCTGCGGTTCGAGCTCGGGATAGAACAACGGCGCACAGCCCAGATGCGTGCAGATGCCGACGAGCACCAGGATGCCCGGCTTGATCGAACGGAACTCATTGCTGGCATACGCCGGCTGCTGTTCCGCATTGGTCGACCCGGGATCCCTGAGCTGATCGTCAAGCGCGGGCAGCGCGGCGAGTGCGGCCGGTGGTCGGCTGATGATCCAGATGGGCTGCCCGCGCCATTCGAACTCGAGGCGCTGGCCGATTTCGAGCTTGCTGATATCCGCGAGCACCGGTTGTCCCGCCAGCTTCGCCCTCGCGCTGGGCGCCCACGATTCGATGAAGGGCACGGCGGCGCAGAGCGCTCCGGCGCCGCCCACCACTGCCGTGGTCGCGGTCAGGAAGCGGCGTCGGCCCAGATTGACGCTGTGGTCCGCACCGGTCATGAAGATCTCCGCAGAAGATTGTGCGTCGGAAGTGCGCCGCCAGTCCGGCGAGTCTCGCACGACGCGGCATTCTAGACGAAGCATTAACGCCGGAACAACGCAAGCCGTCAGCGGCGTGCGGGGCGCAAAGCGGGCGGAATCCCCGCAGGTCCTGCGCGGGTGCCATCCGTTGGGTCGAAGACCGGCGGGGGCTGCCCTATGCTCTGCGCATGCAGCGTCGACACTTTCCAGGCAGCGATCCGGCGCGGAGTCCGCCATGCTGAAGCCGAGGTGGCAGCAGGGTCTCGCCTTCGCGGCCCAGAGCGCGGTGGTCGGACTGGCCATCGCCTTCCTCGTCACGCACTTCTGGCCCCGCCCGGCGTCGGTCGCCGACCCCGCCGGATCCGCCAGCGGTCCGGCGAGCTACTCGGCGGCGGTCCAGCGCGCCGCGCCGTCGGTGGTCAACATCTACACACGACGGCTGGTCACCGAGCAGCCATTCCGGGTTTTTTCCGATCCCGTGCTGCAGCGTTTCACGGGGGTGCCCGCCGGCCCGCAGCGGTCGCGCCTGCAGCGCATTCTCGGCGCCGGCGTGGTGGTACGACCGGACGGCTACGTGCTTACCAATTTCCACGTCGTGCAGGGAGCTGGCGACATCCTCGCTGAATTGTCCGATGGGCGCGTGACCCCGGCGCAGGTGATCGGCACCGACCGTGATACCGACCTTGCGGTGCTGAAGATCGCCGGCGAGGGCTTCGCCGCCCTGTCGCCTGCGCCCGAGGGCAGCCTCGATGTCGGCGACATCGTGCTGGCTATCGGCAATCCCCTCGGACTCGGCCAGACGGTGACCCTCGGCATCGTGAGTGCGACCGGCCGCAACCGCACCATCCTTTCGCGCTACGAGGATTTCATCCAGACCGACGCGGCGATCAACCAGGGCAGCTCGGGCGGCGCGCTGGTCAATGCCGCGGGTGAACTGGTCGGCATCAACAGTGCGCTGTCGCGGGAGGGCCAGGGAATCGGTTTCGCCATTCCCGTGCGCGCGGCGCTGCGGGTGCTCGATCAGATCATCGAGCACGGCCACGTGGTGCGCGGCTGGATGGGGGCGGAGTACACCGATGCCGCACTGTCCGCCTCGCCGCTGGCGCAACCCGTGGCGGGCGCACAGATCGCGCTGGTGCTGCCCGGTGGCCCCGCCGATCTCGCGGGATTGCGCCAGGGCGACATCGTGCAGAGCTTCAACGGCGAGTCCATCCGCGACGAATCGGAACTGCGTGCGCTGGAGGCGGCGGCGGTGCCCGGAAGCACGGTGAAGATCGAGGGTCAGCGTGGCGGCATGCGCGTCGACGTGGAAGTGACTTTGGCCGATCGCGGCACGGCACTGCCGCAGCAATAACCTCGCGGATTTCCGGCAGGGGCAGGCACACGACCAGGCCGTTGCGGCCGGGATGGGTCCCAGGACGCTCGCGGGACTGCCCTGCCTGACCCTTGGGGAAGGTCTGATCAAGTCATCCTGACCTGTCAGACCGGAGCCGGGTTCGGCGCAGGTCCGAACCCGGCTCCCACGAATCAATCGTTTATCGGTTGATTCGTGGCGATGCGTCCCCGTATCGCGGAACCTCCGAACCTTGTTCAGAGGTTCCTTGGGGGAACCGGCGTCAGGCGCCGGTGCGGTAGCGCTGGTGCAACGTGCCCACGCGCTCTACGTACACGCGGGTCTCGGCGTAGGGCGGCACGCCCCCGTACTTCCGCACGGCGCCTTCGCCGGCGTTGTAGGCCGCGGCAACGAGGCGGATATCGCCATTGAACGCCTTGATCAGCATGGCAAGATGCTTGACGCCTGCCGCGATGTTCTGCGAGGCATCGAAGGAATCGGTGACGCCGTACATCGCGGCGGTCGCGGGCATCAGCTGCATGAGTCCCTGCGCACCCTTGTGGGAAAGAGCGCGCGGATTGAATGCGGATTCGGCGTGGATGAGCGCGCGCACCAGCGCGGCATCGACACCGTTCGCGAGCGCCGCGGCATCGATCTCGCTGAGATAAGCCGTCAGATTGAGGCGCGTACTGTTCCAGTTGACCGTGGACCTCGGGTCGCACGCCGGACAGAACACGGCGACGATCGTGTAGGCGCGACCGCGTCCGGGGCTCCGGTCCGTGTAATGCGTAACTCCGACCGCGTCCTTGAACTTGTAGATCGCGCGCTGGGTTTTCGATTCGACCCGCAGCACAGGCTTGGCGCTGCGCGCGTGATCGCCCGGCACATTCGTGAAATGCACCACGCCCTTCGCGTCGACATAGCGCCGGATATTGCCCGCGGCGTCGGCATCGACGCTTGCCACCGCAAAGGCACCCATGAGCAGCGCGAAGGCGAAGCGACGAATCGGGAGGGCATCAGTCAAGGTCATGGACGCAAGTGTCTGCCACAAAAGGCAGTTTTTGCAACGGCTCAGGAAGCGTTCATCGACTTCGGGGAGATGGCCAAGTTCCCGGCCCCTGGTGGCGCGCTACACTTCACGCTCCGCAAACCCTTGATTTCAAAGGCGGCGATCGATGTCCGGCAAACTATTCATCAAGACCCACGGTTGCCAGATGAACGAGTACGACTCGGCGCGCATGGTCGATGTGCTGGCTTCGGCGCAGGGGCTCGAGCTGACGCAGTTTGAAGCCGAGGCCGACGTGATCCTGATCAACACCTGTTCCATTCGCGAAAAAGCGCAGGAAAAGGTGTTCTCGCAACTCGGGCGCTGGCGCGAACTCAAGCTCGCGAAGCCCGACCTCGTGATCGGCGTCGGGGGCTGCGTCGCCAGCCAGGAAGGCGCGGCGATCATTTCGCGGGCACCCTACGTCGACGTGGTTTTCGGTCCGCAGACGCTGCATCGCCTGCCCGAGCTGATTGATCGCGTCAGGGCCACGCGCAAACCGCAAGTCGACATCAGCTTTCCGACCATCGAGAAGTTCGATCATCTGCCGGCGCCGCGCAAGTCGGGACCGTCCGCATTCGTGTCGGTCATGGAGGGTTGTTCGCGATACTGCACGTTCTGCGTGGTGCCCTACACGCGCGGCGAGGAAGCATCGCGGCCGGTGCCCGACGTGTTGACTGAAGTGGCGATACTGGCGGCGCAGGGCGTGCGCGAAGTGAATCTCCTCGGGCAGAACGTCAACGCGTACCGCGGGCCGCTGGATCGCGACGACACGAATGCCGATGGCGATACCGCCGATCTCGCGCTCCTGATCGAATACGTGGCGCAGATTCCGGGCATCGAGCGCATCCGCTTCACGACTTCGCACCCGATGGAGTTCACCGATCGCCTGGTCGAGGCATACGCGCGCGTGCCAGCGCTCGCGGGACACCTGCACCTGCCGGTGCAATCGGGATCCGACCGCGTGCTGGCGGCAATGAAACGCGGCCACACCGCGCTCGAGTACAAGGCGCTGATCCGGAAGATCCGGGCAGCGCGGCCCGGCATCTCGATCAGTTCGGATTTCATCGTCGGGTTTCCCGGCGAGAGCGCGGTGGAATTCGACCAGACCCTGAAACTGATCGAAGACGTGGGCTTCGACAGTTCCTTCTCGTTCGTGTACTCGCGGCGCCCCGGCACGCCGGCGGCGAATCTCCCCGACGACACCAGCGCCGCGGTGAAACTCGGGCGGCTCGCCCAGCTGCAGGCGCGCATCGAAGCGCACGCGGCCGGAATCTCCGAGGCAATGATCGGCAGTACCCAGCGCGTGCTGGTGGAAGGGCCGTCACGTCGCAACGCACGCGAGCTCACCGGCAAGACCGAAAACATGCGCCCGGTGAACTTCGCCGGCCATTCGCGTCTGGTCGGACAGTTCATCGATGTCGAAATCACCGCCGCGCTGACGCATTCGTTGCGGGGTCGGGTCGTCGCGGGCGAGGCCGCGAGAGCCGCCTGACGGCGCGGGATCAGCGCAGCGCCGGC
>JBGTIG010000120.1:0-1816 GCA_041745755.1 Lysobacterales bacterium | reverse complement strand
GCGCCACCCACCGCGCAATCGCATCGACATCCCGCGCCTCGCCCTCGCCGTCGTCGTGCGTGCCCGCGCTGGCGCCCACGCCGCGGAAGTTGAAGCGCAACGTGCGCAGCCCGAGCTCGCGCAGGCTGCGCTCGGTCATGGTCACGACCTTGTTGTGCAAGGTGCCGCCATGCTCCGGATGGGGGTGGCAGACGATGGCGGTGCCGAGGCGAGCCTCGGCCGGCTCCGGCAACTCGACCACGCACTCGATCGCGCCCGCCTCGCCAGTCAGCGTGAGCGGGCCCGATCGATCCGGAAAGTCCGAGGGCTGCGAGTGATCCAAAAGGCGCGCACACGTGGGGATGTCGCTCGATAATAGCCCATGGCCTTCGAGCAACCAGTCGGATCGCGGGCGCAGGATGCGATCGCGCCGGAACTCGTGCGCCGCTGGCCACAGACGTCGGCATCGCGCGGTTGAACTACCTCGCGCACACCCTGCTGGCGGATCCGACCCCGCTCGGCCGGGCCGGCAGCCTGCTCGGCGACTTCTGGCGCGGTGCGCCTGATCCCGCCTGGCCCGCAGAGCTTGCGGCCGGCGTGATCCTGCATCGCCGGATCGACAGCGCCACCGACCGCAATCCGGTATTCGTCGATCTGCGCGCACGGTTGCCCCCGGAGTTCAGGCGCTATGGGGGCATCGTGCTCGACGTGGCCTTCGATCACGTGCTGACCCGGCAATGGTCGCGGCACACGGACCTCTCCCTGCGCGCGCACGTTGACGCGGTGAATGCGGGCTTGCGGGAAGTCGCAGCGAGAGACTACTCGCCGCCCGCGTTCGCGCTGTTCGCCCGGCGCGCGGTGGCTGCCGATCTGCTCGCAACCTACGGCGAAGTTGCCACCGTCGAACGCGCGTTCCGCTACCTGTCCCGGCGCCTCAAGCGCGCGAATCCGATCGCCGAGGCGTGGGACGCGCTGGCGCCGCTGCTGCCCGAACTCCACCTCGCATTGCCGATGCTGCTCGAGGATCTGCGCGCCGTGAGCCTCGCCTGGCGCGAGTCGCACGGGACCAAGGTCCCGAAGGAACCGGCATCCGACGGGTGCCCGTAGGCAAACCCGAGAGAATTCGGCGTACACCGCTCGCTGATTGCGCTCGTCCGACTCCGTTGCCGTGCCCGCACACGACGAACGGTTCACTGGCAATGCCATCTTCGAATGACTGCTTCCGACCCAAAGCGGGCATCAGCGCACCCCACCCTTCGCCTAGTCCTTGACGGTCGTGAGGACGCGATAAACGGTTGCGGCGTCGATTGGCCTTGTAAGGTGATGATCGAAACCGCTTTCGGGGGCTCGCCTGCGTTACCGTGATCCATCCCGTCGCACCGCAACCGTTCGTCGGCCGGCGGCGCGGCGCGGTCGATCGGGCACGGCGTCGCGCATCTCCCCTGTGACCGGCAGCCGCCGGCAAACGGAGAACATGATGCAGTACATGCTCATCTTCAAAGAACGCGCCGACGAGTTCGCGCGGCGCGACAACCCCGCCGAGGCCGGTGCGTATTGGGGCGCGTGGCAGGCGTACGTGGAAGCGATGCAAGCTTCGGGCTGCGTGCTTAGCGGCAACGGCTTGCAGCCGCCCCACACGGGCACGCACGTGCGGGTGCAGGACGGCAAACGCCACGTGCAGGACGGCCCGTTCGCCGACGTCCGCGAGCATCTGGGCGGTTACTTTGTGATCGAGGTCGAATCGCTCGACGAGGCACTGGAATGGGCTGCGCGCTCGCCTGCGGCGCAAGGCGGCAGCGTGGAGGTGCGCCCGGTGCTTCCGCCGATGCCGGCCTAG
>JBGTIG010000119.1:0-3377 GCA_041745755.1 Lysobacterales bacterium | reverse complement strand
TGGAGCGTTCGCGAGGGTCACCCCTATCATCGCGAGTGAAGTCCCGCGGCGGGACGCCGGGACCACGCGTTCCGGTGCTGCCGCTCGAGGATCGACCGGCTGCCGTGCCTTAACGAGGTGCGTGTTAGCCTCCGGCGCCTGTCCGATGTGCGTTTTCTGGTGGCTGGAAAGTCGGGAGACGCGACCAACGTGCTTTATCTTGCTTCGCAATCGCCGCGGCGCCGCCAGTTGCTCGAGCAGCTCGGTCATGTCGTCTCCGTCCTCGACGTCTGCGTCACCGAGGCGCGCATGCCCGGCGAGGACCCCGAATCCTACGTCAGGCGTGTCGCCCGCGAAAAAGCCGGGGCAGGTCTCATGGAAGTCGCCGCCGCGAAAGACGCCGTCGTACTGGGTGCGGACACCGAGGTGGTGCTCGGCGATCGCGTGTTCGGCAAGCCGGCGGACGCGCGCGCCGCGGCGCAGATGCTGCGCGATCTGGCGGCCCGGGAACATGAGGTGCTGACGTCGGTCTGGGTATTGACCGCCGGCGGCGAACAGCAGGCGATCAGCCGCTCGAAAGTGCGCATCGCGGCGCTCGACGATGCCGAGATCGACGCGTACGTCGCGACCGGCGAAGCGCTCGGAAAGGCCGGCGCCTATGCCATCCAGGGTCGCGCCGCTGCGTTCGTGGAGCGGATCGAAGGCAGCTTTTCCGGGGTGATGGGCCTGCCCCTGTTCGAGACAGCGCAGCTGCTGGCGATGCACCCGCAACTCGCGCGGTCGTCGAGCCCGTGAATCATTCGATTTTGAATCCCAGTTTTTGCATCCAGGTACCGCCCGACAGTGAGTGAAGAGATCCTGATCAACGTCACTCCGCGTGAAACGCGGGTGGCTGTCGTCGAAAACGGCATGCTGCAGGAAGTGCACATCGAACGTGCACGCAAACGTGGCTACTTCGGCAACATCTACAACGGTCGCGTGGTTCGGGTGATGCCCGGCATGCAGGCGGCGTTCGTGGATGTCGGGCTCGAACGTGCCGCGTTTCTCCACGCATCCGACGTACAGCGCAGCCCGCCCAACGGCGAGTGCGCTGCCGACGCGCCGATTGCGCCCGCACCCGCCGCCCTCGTGCTTCCGGTAACCGCACTGGCAGCGGGCAATGGCGAGGATCATGAAGTGACGCCGCCGGGTGTTGGCTTCGTTTCGGCGCCGGCGGTGAGCAATGGTTCCGCGGGCGTGCCCCCGATCAGCGAGTTGCTGCGCGAGGGTCAGGAGATCGTGGTGCAGGTCATCAAGGACCCGATCGGGGGCAAGGGTGCGCGACTCACCACGCATCTCTCGTTGCCGTCGCGCTATCTCGTGCTCATGCCGACGGCCCGCATGCTGGGCATCTCCACTCGAATCGAGGACGAGGCCGAGCGCATGCGCCTGCGCGAGATCATGGCGCCCCTGCAGGAAAGCACGCCTGGATTCGGCTACATCGTGCGCACCAACGCGGAAGGGCAGGCGGCCGAGGCGCTGATCGAGGATGTCGCCTACCTGCAGAAGCTCTGGCAGTCCATCGAGCGCAGCACCGGCAACGCCGCGGTCGGTACGCGGATCTACGAGGACCTGTCGCTGCCGCTGCGCGCCGTGCGCGATCTCCTGCGCGCGGGTGTCGAGAAGGTGCGCGTGGACTCGCGCGAATCGTTCGAGCGGACGCAGGCCTTCGCGCGGCAGTTCATGCCGGATCTCGCCGAGGCGACCATCGAGCACTATCCGGGCGCCCGCCCGCTGTTCGACCTCTACGGTGTCGAGGACGAGATCCAGAAGGCCCTGCAGAAGCAGGTGCCGCTGAAGTCCGGGGGTTATCTGGTGATCGACCAGACCGAGGCCATGACCACCATCGACGTCAATACGGGCGGGTTCATCGGCTCGCGCAATCTCGAGGAGACCGTCTACCGAACCAATCTCGAGGCGGCCCAGTCGGCTGCGCGTCAGCTGCGGCTGCGCAATCTCGGCGGCATCATCATCATCGACTTCATCGACATGCAGGACGCCGAACACAAGCGCCAGGTACTGCGTACCCTGGAAAAGGCGATGAGCCGCGACCACGCGAAATCGACGGTCTACGACTTTTCGCCGCTCGGTCTGGTGGAAATGACCCGCAAGCGCACCACCGAGAGTCTCGAGCGCCAGTTGTGCGAGCCCTGCGCAGCGTGCTCCGGGCGCGGCAGCCTGCGCACGACGGAAACGATCTGCTACGAGATATTTCGCGAGATCACGCGCGCGGTCCGCCAGTTCGAGTCGGCCAAGCTGCTGGTCCTGGCCGCGCCGCAGGTCGTCAACCGCATTCTCGATGAGGAATCGGGCACGGTGGCGGAACTCGAGGAGTTCATCGGCAAGTCCATCCGCCTGCAGCCGGAAGAGCAGTACGCGCAGGAACAGTTCGACGTTGTGCTGCTGTAGCAAACGACGGTGAGCAATCCGGTTCCGGAGGTGGCAGTACGGGAAGGGGTCGGAGTTCCGGGCCGTGCCCGGCGCCGGCCCGTGCGCGCGCTCGCCCGCGTGCTGGTCTGGTTCACGGGGATGGCGCTGCTGGGCGCGCTGGCGCTGCAGGTGGCGGGCTGGTGGCTGGTGCCATGGATCGATGCACGCCCCGAGTGGGTACAGTCGATGCTGGTGCGCGAACTCAAGCGGCCGGTCGAGTTTGCGGCGTTCCGCGCCGAATGGCGGCGTTCCGGCCTGCTGCTCGAGTTGCGCGACCTGTCCATCGCCGACCCCACCGGGCGATCGGCGCCGCTGCGGCTCGAGCGCGCGGAGTTCGTCGTGCATATCTACGCTTGGACCCGGCCCGGCTCGCCCTGGACCGAATTCCGCGTGGTGGCGCCGCGCCTCTACGTCGAGCGCGAGGGCACGGGACGCTGGAGACTGCGCGGCTTCGACGGCCAGCGCGTCGATGCGGACGGCAACGTGCTGCTCGACATCGGCAGGGTCAGCCTGCGGGATGCGACTGTCGAACTGTTCGATCGGGCAAGCGGATCGCGCTGGCATTTCGATCACGTGTACGCCCGCGTCGAGAACGACTGGCTGGGTCGACGCTTCGGCGCACACGCGCTGGCGCGATCAGGCAAGCAACCCGTACGAATCGCCTGTCGTTCCGAGAAGGACTGGCAATCCGGACGCTGCTTCGTCGCCGGACGCAAGCTCGCGCTGCGTGACTGGCAGCCGCAATCCTCGTCCGCGCAGGACGATGCCGCGACTTTCGCCAACACGAACTCCACGCCGAATCCGGAATCTGCACGCACGGCGTCCGCGAAAGTCGTCGCGCCGTGGCCGGGCGAGGTCGATCTGGCGATGTGGTTCGATTGGGCGCCCGGACGGCGCAGCGTGCATGTGGATCTCGGCATGCGCGGGCT
>JBGTIG010000118.1:0-9059 GCA_041745755.1 Lysobacterales bacterium | reverse complement strand
GGGATGCGCGTGAAGCCGTTGCGCTCGTACAGGCGCTTGGCAGCGTTCATTCCGCTCAGGGTTTCCAGGTAGCAGCGCCGGAAGCCGGATGCGCGGGCTGCGTCCAGGCAGTGATCCATCACCTGCTGGCCCGCGCCGAGCCCGCGCAACGCCGGCAGGAAATACATCTTGCGAAGTTCGCAGGTGTCCTCGTCACCGCCGACGAGAGGCGCCACGCCTCCACCACCCTTGACGACGCCCTGGTGTTCGACCACGAAGTAGGCAGCGCGCGGAATCGCATAGGCGCGCTGCATGTAGTCCACTTCCGGATCGTTGATTGCGAAGCCCTCGCCGACGGCGCCGAACTCTGGCATGACGATGCGGATGATCGCCGCCATCACCGGATCGTCGCGAGCTTCGATGGGACGGATCACGATTGCGCTCATCGCGGTCGGTCTTCAGTCAACGATGGCCGGCATTGCTGCGGCGGTCACCTTGCTGCCGCTGCGACGGCCGAGCAGGGCGCTGAGCCATGCGCCCGTTTCGATCAGCGCATCGAGATCGATGCCCGTCTCGATCTCCATGCCCTGCAGCATGTAGGCGACATCCTCGGTCGCCACGTTGCCGGAGGCACCGCGCGCGTACGGACAGCCCCCGGTTCCCGATACCGAGGAATCGACCACCGAGACGCCGGCCTCGACGCAGGCAAGCACGTTCGCGAGCGCCTGTCCCCGCGTGTCGTGGAAGTGCACCGCGAGTGCCGCCATCGGAATTTCCGAGGCCACCGCTTCCAGCATCGCGCGCGCCTTGCGCGGAGTGCCGACGCCGATGGTGTCGCCCAGCGAGACCTCGTAGCACCCCATCGCGTGCAGTGCGGACGCCACTCTCACGACGTCGATCACCGCTACCGCGCCCTGATAGGGGCAACCGAGCACGGTCGACACGTAGCCGCGGACTGCGACGCCGTCGTTGCGCGCGGCCGCGAGCACAGGCCGGAAACGCTCGAGCGATTCCGCGATCGACGCGTTGATGTTCTTCTGGTTGAACGCCTCCGACGCGGCGGTGAAGACCGCGATCTCCTCGACGCCCGCACTTCGCGCCCGCGCATAGCCCTGCTCATTCGGCACCAGCACCGGATAGCGCACGCCCGCAAGGCGCGTGATCCCCGCATAGACGTCCGCCGCGTCGGCCATCTGTGGCACCCACTTCGGGCTCACGAAGCTGGTGGCCTCGATGGTGCGCAATCCAGCCGCGCCGAGACGGCGGATCAGTTCGATCTTGTCCGCGGTCGATACGAACGTCTTCTCGTTCTGCAGACCATCGCGCGGTCCGACCTCGACGATACGCACGCTGGCGGGAATCGCGTTCATGCCGGGAACATGCGTGCGCACTCGCGCGGGTTCAAGCCGACGCCACCAATCGGACGAGTTCGGCATCGGCCTCGACGAAATCGCCGACCGCGGCGCCGATTGCCTCGATCGTCCCGGCTCGGGGCGACTTGAGCGCCAGTTCCATCTTCATCGCCTCCATCACCAGCAGTTCCTGGCCCTGCGTGACCGCGTCGCCGACCGCCACGCGCAGCACCACCACCCGGCCCGGCATCGGTGCCGAGACGCGATCGCCCACGCCCGACGATTCCGCTGCACCGTGCTGGTAGGCGGGAAGCGTACGCAGGCGATACCGGCGCGTGCCGTCGTGCAAAACGATCAGATCACCGAACACGTGGGCACGCCAGCGCAGGGCTACGCCGTCCACACGGGCGGTGAGCCATCCGGCGTCGATTCGCGCACCCGCAACGGAAGCGCTTTCATCCTCGAGGCTGACGCGCGTCCCGCGGGATTCCATCGCCACGGAAAGGTCATGCCGCTGCCCTTGCCATTCGAGGCTGAGGCGGCGCGGGTCGTCGTGGCCGATTCGCCAGCCGTCGGTGATGGCCCACGGCGATGCCACGTCATCACTTGCCGTCGATGGCGTCGGCTGCGTCAACAGCGCAGTGGCCGCCGCAAGAGCGAGCACCCGCATCGGGTCGCCTGCAGACGCGCTGCCGTCGCCCGGCTGCGTGTCGTCGGGCGTTCGGGGAAGATCGACGAACTGATCGAGGTGGCGGTCGAGATAGCCGGTGTCGATGCGTGCTTCGACCACGGCAGGATGCCTGACCAGCCGCTCGAGAAACGCCAGGTTGGACTTGGGACCCACAACCTCGCTCGCCGCCAGCGCAGTGGCGAGGCGCGCCAGCGCGGTCGTGCGGTCGTTCGCATGCACGATCATCTTGGCGATCATGGGATCGTAGAAAATCGTGACGTCATCGCCCGATGCGACGCCGGCGTCGATGCGCACGCCACTGCCGGTGGCGGGGAGCACCAGATGTTCGATGCGGCCGGACGCCGGCAGGAAACCCGCATCGGGGTCCTCGGCGTAGAGCCTCACCTCGATCGCATGGCCCCGATGCGGCACGTGCTCCTGCGCCAGGGGCAATACTTCGCCGGCCGCGACGCGGAGTTGCCACTCGACCAGGTCGAGACCCGTCACCCTTTCGGTCACCGGATGCTCCACCTGCAGCCGCGTGTTGATCTCCATGAAAAAGTACCCGCCATCGGGCGCGACGATGAACTCGACGGTGCCCGCGTTGACGTAGTCGATCGCGCGACCGGCAGCTACCGCCGCCGCGCCCATGCCTGCCCGGATTTCGGTTGTGAGGAAAGGCGAGGGCGACTCCTCGAGCACCTTCTGGTACCGGCGCTGCGCCGAACACTCGCGTTCACCGAGGTGGATAACGTTGCCGTGCATGTCGCCGAAGATCTGGATCTCGATGTGTCGCGGGTGTTCGACGTAGCGCTCGAGCAGAACGCGGTCGCGACCGAAGGCATTGCGCGCCTCGCGCTGACAGGATTCAAGCGCAGCAATGAACTCCTCGCGCCCCCGTACGATGCGCATGCCCTTGCCGCCGCCGCCGTGCGCGGCCTTGATCATGAGCGGATAGCCGACCGCATCCGCCGCGTCGAGCAGTACGTTCGGCGACTGGTCCTCGCCGGTGTATCCGGGCACCACCGGCACGCCCGCCGCCGCCATCAGATCCTTGGCGCCGGCCTTGCTGCCCATCCTGCGCATCGTCGCGCCACTTGGGCCGATGAAGGCCATGCCGGCAGCCGCAACGGCATCGGCGAAGTCGGCGTTTTCGCTGAGGAAGCCGTAGCCGGGATGGACCGCCTGGGCGCCACTGCGTCGCGCCGCCTCGAGGATCGCCTCGGGACGCAAGTAGCTTTCCTGGGGGCGCGAGCCACCGATGAAATGCGCCTCATCCGCCGTGCGCACGTGCAGCGCGGACGCATCCGCTTCGGAATACACCGCGATGCTGCGGATCCCGAGCCGTCGGCAGGTGCGCGCGACACGGCAGGCGATCTCGCCCCGATTGGCGATGAGGACGCGTTCGAACATCAGGCGCATCCCTGTGTCCGTCTCCCCGCCAGCAGGGAGACGGTGCCCGGAGGGCGGATGAGGGGCTGTTGCATCAGGGTCCAACTCCCCGGCTCGCCGCCGGTGCATGGCAGACTGCTTCGAAGTTGTAGTCGTCGGCGTCGAGCACGAACGCCGCGTAGTAATGCTCGCCGTAGGCTGGGCGCAGGCCCGGGGCGCCATGATCCGCCGCGCCCTGCGCCAGGGCCTCGCGATGGAATGCCTGCACTTGTTCGCGCGAGCTCGCTGTGAAGGCGAAATGCGGCCGCGCCGGGGCTCGGCCGCCGTCGTAAATCCAGAACGAGGGGTTGCCGTCGCGTCCGAAGCCGCACGCGGCATGGCCGTCGTCGGTCTGCTCCGCCGGCACCTCCATGACCAGTTCCGCGCCGAGCGTTGCCAGCACCTTCGAGAAGAACACTTTGCTGCGTTCGTAATCGGAAACGGGTATGCCGATGTGGTCGATCATGCTGGAACCTCGTCGATCCAGGGGGGAGCGCGCTTGTCGAGAAATGCGGTCAGGCCCGACTGGCCTTCCGCAGAGACACGCAAGCCGGCGATCAGCGATGCATTGACTCCGTCGATTTCGTCCGCGGTAGCGGTGGAGGTCGCCACGCGTGCAACGAGACGCTTGGCTTCGCGTTGTGCAATTGGCCCGCCCTTGCCGAGCCAGTGGATCGCTCGGTCCACCGCCGCGTCGAGATCCGCTGGTGCGACGCACTCGTGGAGCAGACCGATGCGGTGCGCTTGCCCGCTGTCGATCACCTCGCCCGTGAGGAAAAGCCGGCGTGACTGGCGTGCGCCGATCGCTGCGATTACGTACGGCGAGATCACCGCGGGCACCAGCCCCAGCTTGACCTCGGACAACGAGAACTTCGCTCCATCGACGCCGATCGCGATATCGCAGCAGGCGACGAGTCCCACCCCGCCACCGTAAGCCGACCCGTTGACGCGCGCGATAGTCGGCTTGCCTAGGCCATCCAGCGTGCGCATCAACGCGGCCAGGCGCAAAGAGTCCGCGAGATTCGAGTCTTCACCAGCCGCCACCATGCCGCGCATCCAGTTGAGGTCGGCCCCGGCGGAAAACGTGCTGCCGGCGCCCGTGATCACCACGGCGCGAACGGCCGCGTCCTTCTCGGCGGCGTGGAGCGCCGCGGTGAGTTCCGCGATCAGCTCATCGTCGAAAGCGTTGTGGACTCCCGCTCGATCAAGTGTCAGCGTCAGTGCGCTGCCGGACAGCGATCGGGATACGCATGTTTTCACGGCCGCACGCTCACATCCGGAACACGCCGAAGCGGCGCTGCACGAGTGCGACGTCTTCGATGGGTGCATTGAGGCTGGCGGAAAGGCCGAGACCAAGCACCCGGCGCGTATCGGTCGGATCGATGATGCCGTCGTCCCAGAGCCGCGCGGTCGCGTACCAGGGGCTGCCCTGATGCTCGTATTGGGCACGGATCGGCGTCTTGAAGGACTCCTCCTCTTCCGCGCTCCAGGATTTTCCCGATGCTTCGAGGCCGTCGCGGCGCACCGTCGCCAGCACGCTCGCGGCCTGTTCCCCGCCCATCACCGAAATTCTGGCATTCGGCCACATCCAGAGGAAGCGTCCGCCGTAGGCCCGTCCGCACATGGCGTAGTTGCCGGCACCGAAGGAGCCGCCGATCACCACGGTGAATTTCGGCACGTTCGCGCAGGCCACAGCGGTGACCATCTTGGCGCCGTCCTTGGCGATGCCCGCGTTCTCATACTTGCGACCCACCATGAAACCCGTGATGTTCTGCAGGAACACCAGCGGGATCCCGCGCTGGCTGCAGAGCTCGATGAAGTGCGCGCCCTTGAGCGCCGACTCCGCGAACAGGATGCCGTTGTTGGCGATGATGCCCACGGGATATCCGTGGATGTGCGCGAAGCCCGTGACCAGCGTCTTGCCGTAGCGCGCCTTGAACTCCTGGAAATCCGAACCGTCGACGATGCGTGCGATGACTTCCCGGATGTCGAAGGGCCGGCGCGGATCGGCAGGGACAATGCCGAGCAGTTCCTCCGGTGCGAACAGCGGATCGCGCACTGGCTGGGTGGCCAAAGGCAGGGTCTTGCGCCGATTCGTGTGCAGCAGGATGTCGCGGGCGATGGCGAGCGCGTGCTCGTCGTCTTCGGCGAGGTGATCGGCCACGCCGGAGATAGCGGTGTGCACGTCGGCTCCGCCGAGGGATTCGGCGTCGACCACTTCGCCCGTCGCGGCCTTCACCAGCGGCGGGCCGCCCAGAAAGATCGTGCCCTGTTCGCGCACAATCACCGACTCGTCGCTCATGGCCGGCACGTAAGCCCCGCCTGCGGTGCACGAGCCCATCACCAGGGCGATCTGCGGAATTCCGGCGGCGGAAAGATTCGCCTGGTTGTAAAAGATGCGTCCGAAATGGTCGCGGTCGGGAAAGACCTCGTCCTGCAGCGGCAGGAACGCCCCGCCCGAATCGACGAGATACACGCAGGGCAGGCGGTTCTCGCGCGCGATGTCCTGCGCGCGGAGGTGCTTCTTCACCGTGATCGGAAAATAGGTGCCACCCTTGACCGTCGCGTCGTTCGCGACCACCACGACCTCGAATCCATGCACGCGGCCGATTCCGGTGACGATGCCGGCGCCGGGCGCCGCGCCTTCGTACATGTCCTCGGCAGCCAGCGGCGAGAACTCCAGGAACGGCGATCCCGGGTCGAGCAGGGCGCTGATGCGTTCGCGGGGAAGCAGCTTGCCTCGTTCCGTGTGCTTCGCGCGGGCCTTTTCCCCGCCGCCGATCGCCGCGCGCTTCAGACGCGTGTTGAGATCGTCCACCGCAGCCTGCATCTGCGTGCGGTTTGCGGCAAAGGTCTCGCTGCGTGGGTCGATCTGGCTGCGCAGGCTCGGCATCGCGGGCACCGTCACACGGGACCCGCATCACACCACAATCATGCGCCCGCTGGCGAGTCGGCGGCCGTGAAGCGCTCGGCGCCACGCGTTCGGCGCCATGCGCGTCGACCAGCTGCGCATCCGTGTCAGCGCGGCAGCAACTGGCTGATCGTGGCCTCGAGCTCGGCTTCCTTGATCGGCTTCGTGAGGTAAGCCTTGGCGCCTTGGCGCATACCCCACATCCTGTCCGTGTCCTGATCCTTCGTCGTGACCAGCACCACGGGTATGTGGCAGGTGGTCGGGTCCTTGCTGATCTGCCGCGTGGCCTGGAAGCCATTCAAGTTGGGCATCACCACGTCCATCAGCACCAGATCCGGCAGTTCGCGCTTGGCGACCTCGACGCCCGAAGCGCCGTCCTCGGCCGTCGTGACCTGGTGACCGAGTCCTTCCACGATTCTCTTGATGCCCACCAGTTGCGACGGCGAGTCATCGACGATCAGCACACGGGCCATGGACGGGATTCCGACGAGCGAGGGGAAGGCTGCGAGGGAACTACATGCGCACCAGCGTGCGGCCAAACGATTCCCCCGCCAGCATGCTAGCAAAAACCCCGGGTAGCCGATCGAGCTCGACTTCCTGGGTGGCAATACGGTCGAGATGCGCGGGCTTCCAGTCGCTGGAAAGGCGTTCCCAGAGCGTCCGGCGGATCGGCAGGGCGGTCCCGGCCGACGCGATTCCGAGCAGCGACACGCCGCGGATGATGAGCGGCATGACCGTGGTCGCCAGCGTCGCATTGTCGGCGAGACCGCAACAGGCGATGTTGCCGTACGGATGGATGACCCGCGTCAGCGCCGCCAGCTGCTCGCCGCCGACATTGTCGATCGCGCCGGCCCACCTCGCCTTTTCGAGCGGCCGCTGGCCCCAGTGGATGCCATGCCGCGAAACGCATTGCCGCGCGCCCAGTGCGATCAGGAAATCGAACTGTTCAGGTTTGCCGGTGATCGCGTGCGCCTCGAAACCGGCCTGCGTCAGCAGGTCGATCGCGAGCATGCCGACGCCACCCGTGGCTCCCGTAACCACGATCGGGCCCATCTCCGGCGTCTGTCCATTCGCGAGCATTCGGTACAGGCTGAGCGCGGCCGTGAAACCCGCAGTGCCGAGGATCATCGATTCGCGAAGGTCGAGACCCGGTGGCAAGGGGATCGTCCAGCGCGCCGGCAACCTCGCGTACTCGCTGAAGCCGCCATCGCGCGTCTCCGACAGACCGCTGCCGGTGGCAAGCACTGCGTCGCCTTCGCGAAAATCCGGATCCGTGGAGGCGACCACGTGGCCGGCGACGTCGATGCCGCCAACCAGCGGAAATCGGCGGAGAATCTGACCCTGGCCGGTACCGGCGAGTGCGTCCTTGTAGTTGACGGACGAATACGCGGTCCTGATGACGACCTCACCCTCGCCGAGGTCATCGAGTCCGATCTCCTCGATACCCGCGCGATGGCCCGCGGATACATCGCGTCCGTCGTTGTCGCTGTGGATGCGGAATGCGCGAAACTTCTCTTGGGATGCGGTCATGGGCGGGCAGGGCGCAGTCGGGTGCCCGCATTGTGACCCACCCGCGCCTGGCACCGCATCGCTCAGCGCATCTCGCCGTGTCGCTTCCCTCCGAGCCACTTCGATGCCTGCGCGGGGTGATAACTGCGCAGCCAGCCGAGCAGGGAACCGATGTCCTCGCCGTGCCAGAGGTCGCGGCGCTGGTCGACGTGCAGGAAGCGCTCGTCGACCATGCGATCGAGTTGCGCGATCAAGGGTGCGAAAAAACCGTCGACGTCGAGGAACGCGCAAGGCTTCTCGCCGAGGCCAAGCTGTCGCCACGTGAGCATTTCGAACATCTCGTCGAGCGTGCCGAAGCCCCCCGGCAACGCCACGAAAGCGTCGGCGAGATCAAACATGCGGGCCTTGCGCTCGTGCATGCTGCCGACGATTTCGAGTCGCGTGACCCCGCGGTGCGCGACTTCCCGATCCACCAGTTGCTGGGGAATGACGCCGATCGCTTCGCCGCCGGCGGCCAGCACCGCATCCGCGAGCACGCCCATCAGTCCGACATTGCCGCCGCCGTAGACCAGGGCGAGTCCCTCTCCCGCCATCCTCGCACCGAGCGCGGCTGCGCGTTCGGCGTAAGCCGCATTCGCGCCGGCGTTGGATCCGCAATACACGCAAACCGCCTTGACCGACCCTGAACTCGCGGCGGTTCCGCGAGGGCTTGCCGGCAATGCGTTTTCAACGCGCCTGTTTCCGGCCATCAATTGGCTTTGTGGATCGCGCGCTTGTCGACCGCGAGCGCGGCCTCGTGCACGGCTTCGCTCAGCGTCGGGTGCGCATGGCAGATGCGCGCGAGGTCCTCGGCGGAGCCCTTGAACTCCATCGCCACGACGGCCTCGTGGATCATCTCGGACGCAGAAGCTCCCACGATATGCACGCCCAGCAGGCGATCCGTGTCCGCGTCGGCGATCACCTTGACCATGCCTGCCGGTTCATTCATTGCGACCGCGCGCCCGACGGCAGCGAAAGGAAAGCTGCCCGTGCGCACGGCTATGCCGGCTTCCGTGCAATCCGCTTCGGTGCGACCCACCCAGGCGATTTCGGGCTCGGTATAGATCACCCAGGGCACGGTATCGAGATTGACATGCCCGGGAAGACCGGCAATCAGCTCGGCCACCGCAATGCCTTCCTCCGAGCCCTTGTGCGCAAGCATGGGACC
>JBGTIG010000117.1:0-3259 GCA_041745755.1 Lysobacterales bacterium | reverse complement strand
TCACCCACCCGCGCAGCGCGCGGAGCGCACTCTTCCGGCCTGGCGCGGCGCACGAACGAGGCGCCGGACGGACGCTCATGCCCTGCAGCCAGGGAGAGCGGTACGGGGCATTTGCAATGCTGGCATGGCGGTTGCCATCGGATGGCGATGAATGCGAATCGCTGTAGTCGATATCGTCCTTACAATACCGTGGTTCGCTTAACCCGGGATAGCGCTGTGGATGAATTCGGGGTGGCCTGGTACGACGTGGTGGGGATGGCTGGGGTCGGGATGATCCTGCTCGCGTATGCGCTGCTGCAGGCCGGAAAGCTGGCCGGCGACGCCTTGGGTTACCAGTTGCTTAATCTCTTCGGCGCGCTCGCGGTGCTCGTTTCGCTGATGTACGAATTCAATCTGTCGGCCGTACTCATGGAATCGGCGTGGGTTCTCGTCAGCCTGTTCGGCATTGCGCGCGGGTTGCGCGGCGGTCGGGGAGAACCCGACGCGTCGCGCTGATGCCGCCTCATGGCAGCGCATCTTGCTGCGCTGGGCTCCGCAGTGCCTAGCAAGCTCGGCACCTACGGCGTGGGTTCTGTGCCCGATTCGCGCCCCGTAGCGGCGCAGCTTGCTGCGCTGGGTTCGCGCCGATCGGCACCGGCACCTACCGGATTCGTGCCGAGCAAGCTCGGCACCTACGGCGCAGGTTCCGGTCGATTTGCGGGGGCTGTTCGCCGGTTCAGGGACTGAGGCTGGCGAGCCACTCGTCGTCGGAGCCCTCGTTGATTCCCTCGAACAGGAAGGTCGAAAGATAGCGCTCACCGGTATCGGGCAGCATCGCGAGAAAGACCGATCCCTTTTCGGCCTCCCGCGCGATTTCGAGAGCGGCTGCGAAGGTACCGCCGGCGGAGACTCCGCAGAAAATGCCTTCGCGCTGCGCGAGATCGCGCGCCGTGTCTCGCGCGAGCACTTCGTCGATTGGGATGTTGCGGTCGAATATCCCGCGATTGAGCACCGATGGAATGAAGTCCGGCGTCCAGCCCTGGATCTTGTGGGGCTTCCATTCGCCTCCCGCGAGCAAGGGCGCGCCGGCGGGCTCGGTGACCGCGATGCGGAGGTCGGGTCGCGCGAGTTTGAGCATCTCGCCGGCGCCCGTGAGCGTGCCCCCGGTGCCCCAGCCGGTGACGAACCAGTCGAGCCTTCGGCCAGCGAAATCCTCAAGAATCTCGGGTCCGGTCGTGCTGCGGTGATACGCCGGATTGGCGGGATTGTCGAACTGCTGGGCGAGGAAGGCGCCATGCTTTTCGGCAAACGCGGCCGCGTGCCGCACCATGCCGGAACCGCGCTCGGCGGCCGGTGTGAGGATCACCTTGGCGCCCATTGCCCGCATCAGCTTGCGACGTTCGATCGAGAAGGTTTCGGACATGAACGCAACGAACGGATAGCCGCGCGCGGCGCATACCATCGCGAGCGCGATGCCGGTGTTGCCCGACGTGGCCTCGACGACCGTCTGGCCGGCCTTGAGCGTGCCGCGCTGTTCCGCGTCGAGGACGATCGCCAGCGCCAGTCGATCCTTGACGGAAGACATCGGGTTGAACGCCTCGATCTTGACGTACATCGTGACGTTCGCCGGAGCCAGCCGATTGATGCGCACGATCGGCGTACGTCCGATGGTGCCGAGAATGCTGTCGTGGATCATTGGGAGTCTCCGTCAAGTCTTGCCGGAAGCGGGAACAGGTGGCCGGCCGAGTCGTTACAGGTCGGGTTCGAACGCCAGGGTTCTGGCGAGAAACGCGTAGACGTCGGTCCATTCCTCGATGACCTTGGTAGTGGGCTTGCCGGCACCGTGACCTGCCCGGGTCTCGATGCGGGTCAGCATCGGGTGCGGACCCCGGTAAACGTGCTGCAATTCGGCGGTGAATTTGAAGCTGTGCGCGGGATACACACGATCATCGTGATCTCCCGTCAACACCAGGGTGGGCGGGTAGTCGACGCCGGGTTCGATGTTGTGCAGCGGCGAATAGGCGCGCAGGGCGCGGTATTCATCCTGGTTGAGGACGCTGCCGTAATCCGACTCCCACGCCCAGCCGATGGTGAACTCGCGGAAGCGCAGCATGTCGAGCACCCCGACCTGCGGTATGGCTGCTCCGAAGAGTTCGGGACGCTGCAGCATCGTCGCGGCAACCAGCAGACCGCCGTTGGAACGGCCGCTGATCGCGAGTCGATCCGGGCGCGTCCATCCCTCATGGGCGAGATACTCCGCCGCCGCGGCGAAATCGTCGAACACGTTCTGCTTGCGCGTCTTCATGCCGGCCTCGTGCCAGGCCCGTCCGTACTCGGCGCCACCGCGAAGATTGGCCGATGCGTATACGCCGCCCATCTCCAGCCACGCGAGTGTGTTGGCGGAGAACGCCGGCGTGACCGGGATGTTGAAGCCGCCGTAGCCGTAGAGAATGGTCGGATTGCTTCCATCGCGCTGCGTGCCCTTGCGCGCCACGATGAACATCGGTATGCGCGCGCCGTCCTTGCCCGGGTAGAAAACCTGTCGTGTTTCGTAGCGCGCGGGATCGAAACTGAGTGTCGGCTGCTTGAACACCGTCGCCGTGCGCGCGATCGGATCCAGCCGGTACAGCGTGGGCGGCGTGGTGAAAGCCAGGAAGGAGAAGAACAGTGCCGGGTCGCCCGCACCCACATTCGCGACGACGACGTGGCCCGGCCCGGGCAGCGGTACCTCGCCCAGCGCCGTGCCGGTGCGATCGAAGATTCGCAGTTCGCTGCGCACATCACGCAGGCTGTGCGCGACGAACCGCCCTGCCAGAAATTCCGCGCCGCGAAGCGTCGCTTGCGCGTCCTCGGCGATGACGGTGCGCCACGCCTCCCGATCGGGTTCACGCAGATCGATCGCGACCACCCGATAGCGCTCGGCATCATCGTCGGTGACGAAAAACAACTCGGGCCCATCGCTGCCGATGAACCGGTACGCCGCGCGGAACTCAGGAACGAGCTCGATCGTCGGGCCGGAGAGGTCGTCGATTCGCTTCAGGAACACCAGATTGCGTTCGTCGGTGCCGAGGCTCACGCTGATGACGAGGTATCTCCCGTCGTCGTCGACTTGGGCGTGGAATCCCCAGTTGGGCTGATCCGGTCGCTCGTACACGACGCGATCCGGCGCGGCAGATCCGAGCGCATGGAAGTAGAGCCTCTGGAACTTGTTGACGTCCTTCAGCAGCGTGCCTTCGGCGGGCGCGTCGTAGCCCGAGTAGAAGAAGCCCGAACCGTCCGG
>JBGTIG010000116.1:0-2006 GCA_041745755.1 Lysobacterales bacterium | reverse complement strand
TGATGATGGCGAACAGCGACAACACCGCCACCGATCTCCTGCATCAGCAGGTGGGGCGGCCGGTCATCAACCAGGTGGTCACCGACTACGGGATGTCGCAGCCCACCGTGCTGACACCGCTGCTCGGCATCAGCGAGCAGTTCCACGTGTTCCGCTCTTTCGACCTGCCGACCGCGCAGTCCTACGTCAATGGCACCGAGCCGTTCCAGCAGAACTTCCTCGACACGCAGATCGTGCCGCTCGGGCCGTGCTGCAACGGTTCCGCGTTTTTCCATACCGAACTGCTGACATCAGGCACCTGGCGCGCGACGGCCGCCGATGTCTGCCGCGCGTTCGCGGGACTTCGCCGCACCGCGCAAGGCTCCGACGCATTCGACGTGGTCGATCGCGCGATGGGTGCCCAGGCCGCGCAGCCATTCGTGCGCAACCAGTGGAACCGCGTCTGGTACAAGGGCGGCAGTCTTGCCGCAGGCAATCCCGCGCAGTTCCGCGTGCTGACGCACGCCTGGCTGCTGGAGGACGCCGGCCGCGATCCCTACGTCGTCGTGGCGATGTCGAACAGCCCGTCGACCGACCCCAACGCGCCCGGCGTCGCCCAGTTCAATGTCCAGTCCGTGCTCGGCCGCATCCTGCAGCTGGTCGATCAGCTGCCGTAGCGACGAGGGCAGCAAGACCTAAAGCAGTCGTCGCAACGACGTTTTCCCCGACGACGAGATATTCAAGCATTCGTGCGAGCGCCCGGCGCTCTGACTTGATGGGCTACGGGAGCGCCCGCAGCCGAACTCGACAAATGCAGTAGAACGTCGCCCTTCCCGGAATCGTCTCTACAATGCGCGTCCCGTGATGCGGCGCTGCCCATGCTGCTGATGATCGATAACTACGACAGCTTTACTTACAACCTCGTGCAGTATTTCGGGGAGCTGGGGGTAGAGGTCAACGTGGTCCGCAACGACGCGCTCGACGTGGCGGGCATTCGTGCGCTGGCGCCTTCGCGCATCGTGATCTCGCCGGGGCCGGGGACGCCGGATCAGGCTGGGGTCACGCTCGAGCTCATCGAGGCGATGGGGCGCGACACGCCGATCCTCGGCGTCTGCCTCGGGCACCAGAGCATCGGGCAGGTGTTCGGCGGCAAGGTGATACGCGCGGATCGCATCATGCATGGCAAGACGTCGAGCATCCGGCATCGTGGGGACGGGGTGTTCCGTGATTTGCCGGACGGGTTCACGGCGACGCGCTATCACTCGCTGATCGTGGAGCGGGAGTCGCTGCCGGAGTGCCTGGAGACTACGGCTTGGTGCGAGGACGCCGACGGCAACTTCGAGGCGATCATGGGCTTAAGGCATCGCGAGTGGCCGCTGGAGGGGGTGCAGTTCCATCCGGAGTCGATACTGACCGAGCATGGGCATGCGTTGCTGCGGAATTTTCTGGTGCAGGGGGCGCGGTGATGTCGCTCGCGTTTCGGGCTTGCCCCTCACCCGGCGCTGCGCGCCACCCTCTCCCCGCAGGCGGGGCGAGGGGAAAACACAGGGGAGCGTTGATGGGGGAGGACTCGGCGACTTCGGCCCCTCATCCGGCGCTGCGCGCCACCTTCTCCCGGGGGGAGAAGGGTTCAAGCATGGCCGCTGTGCGAGGCGAGGGTTTGGGGCGGTGAGCGCCGCGACGGTGGGCGAGTTTTCGGCGCGCGAGGCGCTGGCGCGCGCGATCGAGCACCGCGAAATCTTCCACGACGAGATGGTCGCGCTGATGCGCCAGATCATGCGCGGCGAGGTGTCCGATGCGATGATCGCGGCGATCGTGACGGCGCTCCGCGTCAAGAAGGAGACGATCGACGAGATCGCCGCGGCGGCGAGCGTCATGCGCGAGTTCGCGACCCGCGTCGAGGTGCCGGACGCGTCGAATTTCCTCGACATCGTCGGTACCGGCGGCGACGGCGCGTCCAGCTTCAACATTTCCACCGCCGCGATGTTCGTCGCCGCCGCCGCGGGTGCGCGCGTGGCCAAGCACGG
>JBGTIG010000115.1:0-3404 GCA_041745755.1 Lysobacterales bacterium | reverse complement strand
GAACATCCTGTCGATGCCGATGAGCGCACCGTAAGCGACAAGTGTCGCTGCGATTCCGCTCGCCATCGCCGGCCAGAACTCGAGCCCCTGCCTGACGGCCGCGGGAAACACCAGGAAGAAGGCGAGCGACGGCAACACCAGCCAGAAGATTTCGCCCGCCAGCGTCGCAGCGCGGAGGGTGTCCCCGGTGTCGTGGTGGAGCCAGACGAGCGCCAGCAACGACGTCAACGGCAGTGCGGCCAGCAGGGCTCCCGCCGTGGTGCTGCGCTTGCCGAGCTCACTGATCGCCGCGACGATTACGGCGGTGATCAACACCTTGACGATCAGCGACACCATGGAGTTTTCCTCGCGCCAGGCTTGGTCGTGTCGCGGCCCTCGCGAAGCCAGCGAGCGAAGTTGGGCCACATCGACACTTCGCAGACAACGGGTCGGCGCAGCCGTGCCTGGACCCTGACTCAAGTGTAGCCAGGAATCAGAAGTAGGCTCGAAATCCCAGCGAGAATGCGCGGCCGGGCAGGGGCACGCGATCCTTGAGGAAGGACGTGTGCACGCGCGCGTCCTGGTCGGTCAGGTTGGTCGCGTCGGCAAAGATTTCCCATGCGAGGCTGGGCCCGTCGACGTGGTAGGCAACGTGCGCGTCCACCAGCGTGTAACCGTCGGTGGGCGTTTCGTTGACTGCAACATCGTCCTGCTCCGCATGGCGAACCGCACCCACGGACGCACGCCAATTGTCCGCGCGCCAGCGCAGATCCGCACCGACGCGCGCGGGCACGATGCGCGGCACGTTGCCGCTGTCATCGGCGAGCGTCGCTCGCACGGTGTCGCCAAATACCCGGACGTCGAAGGCACCGCTGGCGCCATCGGAAATGTGCCAGAGGACTTCGCCCTCGAATCCACGGAAGCGCGCATCATTCTGGGTCCACTGCCGCACCGGCAGATCGTCCTCGGTTTCGCCGGTATCGACGAGGAAGATGAAATTGTCGAACCGGTTGTAGTAGATCGAGGCCTTGGCCTCGATCACGTCGCCATGGAAATGCAGCCCGATCTCGGCCTGGTTCGCCGTTTCCTCCGAGAGATCGGGATCGCCAATCTCGAACGATGCGGTGGCGACGTGGGGACCGTTGGCGAACAGTTCTTCTTCCGCCGGCGCGCGATCGGCGCGGTCGAGATTGAAGGAGAGGTGCAGGGACTCGTCGAAGCGCCAGATTGCGCCCGCTGAAAGACTCAATGGATCGAAGTCGCGGGAAGGCTGATCCTCGGGGCTGCTCTCCACGGTTTCGATGCGGGCGCCGAGATCGAGCTGGAGGCGACCCCACTTTGCCTGCTCCACCACGAAGATCCCGAGAAGGTCCGTTTGCGTTTTCGGGACGAAGGCTTCCTCGCCGATGGCCTCGAACTCGCGATCCGAGAATTGCACGCCGAACGCGCCGGTCCAGTTGCCGACCGGTGCGTGCGTCAGCTCGAGCCGGCCTTCCGTGCTGTCGTTGACGAACGTCGTGCCAATCTCTTCTCCCTCGAACTCGATGTGCCGGTAGTCGCCGCTCGAGATCGCGAAGCGCGCCCCCGTGAATACTCCGAAGGAGCGCGTGTAGCCTCCCTTGAACTCGGTGCGATCCTGTTCGATGTCGAGAAACACGCCGCCTTCGCCTTCCGCGGGATTGCCGGGTTCACCCGGATTGCCGTATGTGTCCAGAAAGCGTGAAACCGATACGCCAAGGAATCCCCAGTCGCCCAGCAGCGAACCACCGAACGCGCCCGTTCGCGTCTCGATGAAGCTGTTGGCGAGTGTGCCGTCGGGAATCTCGTAGTCTTCGTTGTCGCGCTTGAGTCCATCGAAATGGATGGCGAAGCGGTCGTTTCCGGTGTCTGCGCGCAGCATGCCGGTGAAGCCGTCCGAGACCGCGTCGTGGCGGAGTTCCGAGCGACCCGAAAACGACCTGTCGGGTGCATGTTCGGGAATGCGCCCATCGACGACATTCACCACGCCTCCGATGGCGCCGGAGCCGTAGAGCAGCGTCGCGGGACCCTTCAACACTTCGATCTGATCAGCCAGGAAGGGTTCGATGGCGAGACTGTGGTCCTGGCTCACCGTCGACACGTCCTGGGAGCCGAGACCGTTCGCGAGGACGCCCACCCGCGGGCCGTCGAGGCCGCGAATGATCGGACGCCCGACGCCAGGACCGAAATACGAACTCTGCACGCCCGGAAGTCCGGCGACGGTTTCGCCGAGCGTCGCCGCCTTGTCCTCGTCGAGCCTCTCGCCCGCGAGAATCTCGACGGGTTCGGACAACGCATCGCTGGTGCTGCGGAGCGGCGTGGCCGTTACCACGATCTCTTCCAGGCGCACCTCATGCTCGTGCGACTTGCCTGGGCCAGAGCTCTGCGGTGCGGCGTGGGCGTGCGTCATTCCGGCCATGCCGGCGATAGCCAGCGCAAGCGCGCCGGGCGAGGGCAGGTATCGGTTGCTCGCGCCATCGCGCATCGAGTATCGCCTCCAGTTGCGGAGGCGATACGTTATAACATCGCTGTCAGTTTCGCCACTCGACGCCTGCCAGGACGGGCGTCTGTGGTCGCTTCCCCCGAGCGTTCAATCAGGCAAACCGCGCGGGATCGGCGTCGCGCGGAACAGGAGACCCGAAGCGCCTCTTCAGGCCGCCTTGCCTTCGGCCTTCTCGAGTCCTTCCGCCTGCATCGCCGCACGCACGGCCGGTCGTGCCGCGACCGTCTCCTGGAACTTCGTCAGGGCGGAATATTCCGAAAGGTCGAGCTTCATCGGCTTGGCCCACCGCGTCACCGTGAACAGATAGGCATCCGCGACGGAAAAGTGATCGCCGAGCAGGAAGGGTTGCTTCTGCAGGGTGGCGTCCAGCAGCTGGTAGCGCTTGCGCAGATACGCCTTGCGCTCTTCGCGCACTTCCGGCGTGGTGTCCTTGCTGAAGAGCGGGCTGTAGCTCTTGTGGATCTCGGAGTTTATGTAGCCGAGGGTTTCCTGCAGCCGATAGCGCTCCATGGTGCCGGCGGCGGCGGCGAGGCCGGAACCCGGCTTCTGGTCGGCGAGGTACTGCGAGATCACGGGACCTTCGGTGAGGATTTGTCCGTTGTCGAGCTCGAGTGTTGGCACCGAACCCTTGGGTGAGATGCTCAGGAAATCCTTGCCCGTTTCGGTCTTCTTCGCCCCGAGGTCAACTTTCTCGATCGAAAGGTCGATACCGGCTTCGCTGGCGACGATGTGTGGCGCGAGGGAACATGCGCCGGGTGCGTAATAGAGCTTCATGAGAGATTCCTCGGAATTGATCGGATGACGGGTCTCGCGCGCGATTGCGTGATGCGCGACTGCGGTGCGCGTGCAGAACGCTGGCCGCGCCGCCAGCTAACAATGGAAGCGTTTTCGCCCCAATCAAGCC
>JBGTIG010000114.1:0-6136 GCA_041745755.1 Lysobacterales bacterium | reverse complement strand
TTTCTCGTAGTTCACGCCATCACCCCGGCGACAGAGCGATGACGTGTTCCGGCCGGTGCTTCTGCGGAGCGATCACCTTCGAGGCAGAAGGTGTTCCGATTTCAGTGTCGATCGGCCACCGCGAAGACTGCCGGCGCAGCTCCGGGGCGCCGATGGTGTGCTGGGGCGGATTTTGCGGATACCCGTTTCCACATGACCCACGGTCAGCTCAAGAGCATCAACTCATCCGGCGCCGCGATACGCAGCTGTTGCGGCGACTGCGGCTCAGGCATTTTGTATACCAACGCCGAGGTCCTGCCTGGAGTCGTCGCGCTGCAAACCGTGCCACACGTAGCAACCGAAGCCGAGATGCGGATCGTTCGCCTCAATCTCTCCTGCTACGATCGAAATCGTCACCCTCAGGACTTCGGGAATCGCCATGGAGCGCAAAGCCCTTTCCCCGCTGTGGTGGTCGCTCGCCGGCCTGCTTGCGTGCGTCCCTGCGGTCCAGGCCGAAGGGCTGGAATCATGGCTCGACGACAGCGCAGCGTGCGTCGCCACTCTGGCTGGATTCAACGAAGGCCGTCCGTGGCTGCAGCTGAAGATTGCGGATGACCGCGTGACCGTCATGGTTGAATCGGGCGGTCGGGACAACGTACTGGCGACATTGTCATGCGGTGGTGGTGGGGATGGCATTTCCGAAGGCGCGGCGTTTGCGGTTCCCGAGGAGATCTCGGGTGGCACCGACCTGCCCGACGAGCGTCTGCAACGCAATGCGTATGATCGCGCCGGGTTGGCGGCGCTGGTGGAACGCGGCCGCAGCCTGGCCGACGTGCCCGAGCAGATCCCGTTGTCGATGGTGGTGACCTCGCTGGCGCTGCCAGAACCGGTTGTGCAAACCACCTTAACCTTTGGCCAGCCCGGGCCACGCAGCATCACCTTCGATTCCGCGGGTCGCGAAGTCGAGGATCGGTCCCCGCCGGAGGCATCCTGGCTGGCACCGAAAGCCGAGAACAAACCGAGCCTCGGCATCCAAGAACCGATTCGCTCGGGTGTCCAGGTGATGGAGTTCCTGCGCGGCGTGCTCGGCAGCAACACCGTGGTGCATCGACTGATAGTCGACGGCGGAATGGTCACTGCGGCGTACGACGACGCCACCGCGGTCTACGTTCTGCGCCAGTGGACCGTGGATGAGGGCATGCTGGTCGGCAGCGGTCCGGCAACACCGATCGACGCGCAACTTGCCGAGTTGTACAAGCGCTGCAGCCGTCCGGCCACTGCAGGCGAACTGCCCGGAGCGATCGAAAAGCTGCTCAAGAAGGTGGGCAAGCGCATCGACGTGGCGATGATGCTGACGCTCGATTGCTACGCGAACGGCGGCAGGGCCATCGAGTGGGAGTTGCTCGGTGGCGATGGAAAAATGGTCGCGGGACAGCCGTTGCTACAGGAGAAGTTTCGCTTCGAGCCATAGCCTGCGCTGCGGCACACGGGTTGGCGACGATCGAACGCGAACGGCACTGACGTTGGCGGCGTGACGTCGCGACAGGTCGAGGGGTTGCGGTCGTTCGCACGAACTGAGGTGTACGCATCCGCTTCCAAAAAAGCGAGACGTGGTTCCGTTTCTTCCGCAGGATTTCGAGCCAAGCGGTGCACGCACAGCCGTATATCGTGCCGCTGCGACCGTGGGTCGGGAGGGACGCTGATTGTGTCGGGCGGGTTTCGGTCGGCGCGGATACTGCGATACGCGCTCGATGGGGGAAACGCATGAAATGTTGCTTCACTGCAGGATGGATCCTTTGGGGCTTGGTCATCTCTGCGATCGCTCCCGTATCGGCAGCGGAGGATGAGTTGCGTTCGCAGGCGCACGCACGCATCGCCGCATTCGACGCCTGGGCACGTACCCATGACCCCGCGCAGGCGAGCGCAGAAGACCGCGCGACAGGCCTTGCGCTGGCGCAGCAGCGACGCTTGGCGATGCAGCTCCTGATCGTCGAGGACCCGGCTGCAGCGCTGGCGGCGAGCCTTGCGCACGACGTGCGCTCGCGGTTGCCGACGGAGATCGCAGCACAGATCGAGCGCCGGATCGATGGGATGGGGCTGCTGACCGAACAGGTCACGATGTACCACGACCATCCAGATGGCCACGTGGCTACGGATGAAGGCGATTTCCACCGCGCGGTGCACACGCCGGTGGTGGCGATGGGTGACGAGCGGTGGTTCGCATTCACGCATGGGCGCCGGGTGGGCGTGCGCAGCCTGATGCCGCTGCCGGTGCATGGTATTGCGTTGGACGACGATCTGGCATTCTCCGAGCTGCCGTATCGCGTGGTCGCCGAGGGCGAGACCATCGCGGGAACGCAGCCACCCGCGGAGCGTCGCTGTGCACCCGACGCCTCGCAGGCGCCGGCGGAGCGCCTGATCGTGACCGGCACTACGCTGGCGATCGTGTGCGACGCGTCCGAACTCGAGGCCCTGTCGCAGGAATGGGGCCTGATCGAACGCGACGGCACCGATGGGCGCGTCATCGCGCCCAAAGCCGAAACGCATTCGACCTACACGACCGGACCGAAGACATTCCTTTATATCCGCGCACGCTTCGCGGACCAGGCCGAAAGCGCGCTGCCGAGCCTGGCCACGGTGACCAATACCGTGAACAGCCTGCGCGATCACATGCGCGCCTTCAGCTACAACCTGATCCCCGAGCTCACCGGCACCTTCACTACGGTCGTCACGTTGCCGAGGACTGCGGCCGAGTACGGCAGCAACGACCTCCCCATCCTGAGTGATGCGGCGAATGCCGCGCGGCTGGCGAATCCTGCCTGGGATCGTGTCAACTACAACTTCTATGCCGTGCGATTCGTGGGTGGCCCGGGCGGCTATGCGGGGCAGGCTTATGTCGGCACGCCCGGTATCTGGATGAAAAGCGACGACGGTGGCGTCGCTGCGCATGAGCTGGGACACAACCTCGGCTTGCTGCACGCCAACTTCTGGAACCCGGCCAGTTTCGACCCCGCGGGTGCGGGCAGCAACTCGGAGTACGGCAATCCGTTCGATCGACTCGGTGGCGGCGGCGGTTTGCGGTCGCACTTCACCGCCAGTTTCAAGGAACGCATCACCTGGTTGCTCGATCCGCAGTTCGCGCGCCTCTGGGGCAGCGCCAGCCAGCGCATCTACTCTCAGGATGTCGCAACACCGGTCGCGGGTCCGTCGTCGGCGGGTATGTACGGCCGTGAGCGGCTGTGGATCCCAGCGCTGGCGTCCGGTGCCGCGGTGCCGGCTCCCGCTCCCGCGATCCAGCGCGGCCACTACTGGCTGGAGCATCGCAGCCAGTACACCGACTTCGACCGCGCGCTGCTGGTGAACCTGCAGGGCTCGGCCAATTACCTGCTGGACACTACCCCGCGCAGCCGCAATGGCAAGAACGATGGTGGCTTGCTGATTGGCCGCACGCTCTCAGACAGGGGTCTCGGGCTGCATGTGACGCCGCTTAGCAAGACCACCGGCACGCCGCCGTCGATCGACTACGCCGTGCAGATCGGTGCCTTCGCTGGCAATCGGGCGCCCACGGTCGCGCTCACCGCGAGCAGCACCAGCGTGGCGGTGAATGTGCCGGTCAACTTCACCGCATCGGCGAGTGATCCCGACGGCGATGCGCTGGCTTATTCGTGGGAGTGGGGCGATGGCACCTTCAACGGCACCAACGCGGCCAGCAATGCGCGCAGCTTCGCGAGCGCCGGTCACTATGTGGTGCGGGTGGTGGCCAGCGACATGAAAGGCGGTCGCGCGAGCGCGCGCGTGGTGGTCACGGTGGGCGCACCTTCCACGCTGCGGTTCAGCGGGCGCGCTTTGGCGGGTACGAACCCGGTCGAGGGCGTGCACGTCACCAATGGGCAGACCGGCAACAACTATCGCGGCTCCTATACCGACAGCAGCGGCAACTGGACCCTGAGCGGACTCGCATCCGGGGCGGCGGTCACGCTGTCCGCCGGTGCGATCGGCTACGCCCTGGCACCGGGTTTCAGCAACCCGCAAACGCCGACTGCCGACGTCTCCGGGCTCGATTTCCAGGCGACCGCATTGCCGGTGGTATCGATCGTGGCCACCGATGCCAATGCCGCCGAAGTGCCAACGGATACGCTCGTGTTTCGCGTCAGTCGCAGCGGGCCCACGGGCAGCATGTTGCGGGTGTGGTTCGATCGCACGGGTACTGCATTCTCCAGCGGGGTAAGCGGAGACTACAGCTGGTCCACCGGCAGCAATCGCTACATCGAGATCCCCGCCGCAGCGGCCTTCGTCGATCTGGTGGCAACCCCGATCGCGGATAGCATCGTCGAGCCGAACGAGACCTTGATCGTCGACCTTGCCGATGGTGTCGACTACGAACTGGCGTATCCGGCACGCGCGCAAGGCGTGATCGCCGGTGTCGCGGGCCCGCCCAACGACCACTTCGCCAACGCGATTGCGTTGTCGGGCAATACCGCAACCATCAACGGCAACAATGCGAACGCGACGCTGGAATTCCTCGAACCGCCGCATAACGGACGCAATGCAGCAGGCGCTTCCGTCTGGTGGCGCTGGACGGCGCCGGCCTCGGGACCGGTGGTGATCGATACGGTCGGCAGCACGATCGATACCTTGCTGGCGGTCTACACCGGCACTGCGTTGACGGCGCTGGTGCCGGTGGCCGCCAACAACAACCAGGCGGCAGGAAACACCAGCTCGCGGGTCACGTTTCTGGCGCAGGCCGGTACGGTGTACCGGATTGCGATCGCGCAACCCAGCGCATCGGCGACCGGCGGCAACGTGACGCTCAATATCGCACTGGACACCAGCGTTTCGAATCCGCTGTTTCGTGATGGCTTCGAATAGGCGCCCCTGCTAATCGCATTGGCACGTGGCGCCGCTGCGCCCGATCCGCACGACACGTTGGCAGGGCGCATCGCCCGATGCATGCGATGCATGCGCTGCATAGGGCTGCGACGCATACCGCTTCGCCGGCGCCTAGAGCTCTATTGCACCAAGCCGCTTACGAAGACACGCTCAGCGAACGACCCCGGCAGCGCCTGTGCATTCAAGCCAAAGTCGCATCGCCGCGTGGCTCGCGTCGGACGCCCGGCCCCACGGGAAAGAGCATGTTGCATCTCGGGATAGGCACCTTCACTCGCGGTCCTCAGGGCCTGGGCGTTATCACCCCTTATGCGGCACATGAGTCTTATCACTCCGTATAAGCAGGTGCACGCCGCCAGCTGTAGTCGAATGCGCTCATGAGGGGTCGAAGCGGGAGCGAAATTCCGCGGGCAGCGCGGCGAGGATGGTTGCGGCGACGTCCGCCGCTTCGCGCAGCGGCTGCCGTCGCGGAGGCGCTCCCGCAGGGTCGCGCACGATTTCGGCGCTTTCGCGCGCGTGTCCTGCCGTTGCAATCGCGGCGTGGAACCGGGCGAGCTTGCCGGTCGCTGCTGCCGCATCGAACACGAATACAGGCTTGTCGGTGGCGCAGGCTTCGCTGGCGAGATTGACCGAGTCCGCGGTGACGAGGAACGCATCGGCGTGCGCGAGCATGCCGGGGTAGGGATTGCGATTCGCCGTGACGCCGTCGGGCGCAGACCCGCGTCTACCCATAGCCATTGGAGCGCCGACTCGATCCACATACAGCAGCCGGTGGGGCCGTGACGCGAACTCAGCCAGCACCGCGTCGAACGCCTGCGGCGTGCGCCGCGAGGTCGTGATCCACACGCTGCCTGCGAATCGCTGCTGCCAGCCCGCGGCAGCTTCCAGCAATCGCCCGAGCTTGCCCGCATCGAACCTCCAGTGGCGGTGGGGCCCGCCGACGAGCACCGCGAGCCGTGGCCTCGGCCAGTCCGCCAGTTCTTGGTGCCCGAGAGCCGCCGTGCGGAGCCAGGCACTGTCCACGGGATGCAGGGCTCCCAGCGTTTCGATCACCCGGGACCCGGCGTCTGCCGCAAGTCCGAGCCCGTCGTGCGCCGGCGCGACCACCCAGTCGAAATGGCGCGCCGGGATACGCGGATCGAGGATCTGGATGGCCCGACAACCCGGTACATGCCTGCGCAGCATCGCGTTGGCGAGCGCGGCGCTCCGCCCGCAACCGATCACCAGCGCGGGCGGCATCGCGAGCGCGTCGCGCAATGGACGCGGCAAC
>JBGTIG010000113.1:0-3556 GCA_041745755.1 Lysobacterales bacterium | reverse complement strand
CCATCGTGCAGGTCAACTTCGAGTCCGGCGGCAGCAAGCGACTGGTGCTTGCGTATGCCAACCTGCGTGCGATCGCCTAGGCCGATTCGCGACTGCGTTCTGCGCCATTGTCCCGGACGCTTCGGCGGCAGCAGTCATACGCCCTGAAACCGCCTCCAACGTCTAGGCCCCCCAGACTCCTGCGGCCGGTGTCGACCCGACGCCTCAATCGCGCCGCCAGCAAACGTCGACTCCCTCCGATCCGCCTACCGCTCCTCTCAGCAGCTGGACGAGGCCGGGGCTGGCCCCGCCTTCCTCGAGAAGATCGATGGTGGAGGGGCACACGTAGTAGTCGGTGTCCATCGAGTGCTCTTCCTCAAGTTGATCCTGTAGCCGTTGAAGATCCGACTCGTCGATCGTTCCCAGGAAGGTGCCGCCCTCTTTCAATGAGAGAGTAATCATCGATGCTCCAGTCTGGATGGCCTCGGTCGCGGAGTGCGACGGGGTACAAGTATCCGTCAGCTGAGGAATCGATTGTGCCCGAGCCAGCGCGAAAGACTCCCGGAATCTCCGGTTCGCGGCCACGCTTCAGCGGGCTTCGAGCGCTTTGCGGCCCAGTGCCGGATCGTCGGTGAAGAAGCCATCGATTCCCGCGTTGACGTACGCCCGGATTTCGGCAATCGAGCCCGCCTCGTTGCGCGCGCGCGGATCGTCGCCCTTCCAGAGCGCTCGCGGCAGGAAGTGGTTCTCGGGCCGGAAGGTATAGGCCAGGACCTGCAAACCCGCGGCGCGGGCATCGGGCACCAGCGCCGTGGGTTGGCCCAGGGAGCCATTCACCTCGACGGGAATGACGCTTCGGGTCGGGGCGCCGATCGCGTGCGCGTAATCGGCGATCTGGCGCAGCCCCCTGGGAGTCGTCATGTCCGCGTAGCGCGCCGGAGTCTTGCCATCGGTCGCATGGCCGGGAGGCGCGTCGGCGGGGCTGCCGACCAGCTGCACCAGGCGAATGTTGCTGGGTCCCTCACCCAGCCGTTTGCGCAGATATCGAAGGTTCCCGACCTCGAACGACTGGATGAGCACGGGCGCGCGGCGCGTGTGGGCGTGCGCCGCCAGCGCCGTCAGCAGCGCGTCCTCGAGCGGCAGGTCGATGCCGCGAAAATAGGTCGAATGCTTGAGCTCGGGGGCGAGGCCGACGAGCCGGCCGGACCGCGCGGATTCCTCCGCGACGAGGTCGATGATCTCCGCGAGTGTCGGAATAACGTACCTGCCGTCGTATTGCTTGCCGCGGAGTTCCGGCAGGCGCTCGCGAACGCGCAGGGTGCGCAGTTCCGCGAGCGTGAAATCCTCAGTGAACCATCCCTCGACGTCGCGACCGTCGATGCGCCTGCGGGTGCGGCGATCCGCGAACCCCGGATGCGAGGCCACATCGGTGGTGGTGCCGATCTCGTTTTCGTGCCTGGCTATCAGCACGCCCTCGCGCGTGGCTACGAGGTCCGGCTCGATGACATCGGCACCGTCGGCGATCGCCTTCGCGTAAGCCGCCAGCGTATGTTCCGGCAGCAATGCGCTGGCACCGCGATGGGCAATCACGAGAACCATGTCGGCGTTCCGGCTGGGTTGCAGGAGGAAGGCGGGGGACGCGGTCGCGGTGCTCGCGAGCAGCATGAATACAAACACGGCGGCGCGCAGACGTGGCATCCAGTATCTCCGGTACAGCGGGCGGGCGGAAATCGCCCGCTTCGACTCCATTCTTGCGGCGCAGGATTACGCGTGAGCGACGTCCATGCCACCTCTGCCCTGCGGCGCCTCCAGAGACGCTCGCACTCGCAACCCCCGAACGCGAAGAGCGGTGCAAACGCCAACTGATTCACAGCCCACCCGGTGGCGGCTCGCGCGCCCGGGATGGGGGGCGTATCGTGGAGGCAGCCAATCGGGAATCGGCATGTCCATTCGTTCCGCCATCCTCCTGCTCGCCACGTCGATCGCCTGCGTCGCACCGGCGCACGCCGTGGAAGTCACGGTACAGAATGATTCGCTGACGAATTTCTCCTCCGCGGTCGTCGTCGCGGGATTCGTGGCCGGCGAGAAGGCGGCGTCGTGGCTGACTTCGCCCTGTAACGGGAACCTCCGCGCGGTGCAGGTGTTCTGGCGATCGGAGGCCGCCGGCACCGGCGAGTCCTTCCACGCCAGGATCGAGATCTCAAGGGCCGGAACCTTCCCGTCGCCCGGCGTTCTGGCGCAGGAGATCGGAGGACCGGTGCTGACCGACGGGGTCCTCAACGAGTTCCGCCACCTCGACGAAAACATGAGCGTCCCGTTGAATGTGCCGGTGAGCGCCAGCGAGACGTTCGTGGTGGCGCTCGAGTTCGCCATGGCTGTGTCGGCCGGGGATGCGAGCGTGGTGCGTGACGTCGACGGCAATCAGTCCGGCCGCAACGCGCTCTACGCGCAATTGGCCCCGAACACTTTTGCCTGGTTCAACTCATCGGCATTCGGTGTCAACGGCGACTGGGTCATCCGCGCGGTGATCGACTGCCCAGCCGGGCCGCAACTGGCAGATGTCCGCGTGAGCGCGCTGGCGACACCCGCGCAGTACACCGCCGGGCAGCCGCTGAACTACACGATCGTCATCGACAACCTGGGACCGCTGGCCTCACCCGTCAACACGGTCGTCGACATCTTTCCCGCGGCGTATCTCTCCCCGGTCTGGACCTGCACGGCGGCGGGCGGCGCGAGCTGCACGGCTGCGGGCAGCGACAACATCACCCAGGGCGTCGGCCTGCCCATGGGCGGCAGCGTCACCTACTCGGTCAACGGCACGGTGGCCGCAGGCACCACCGGTGCCCTCGTCAACAGCGCAACCGCGGTGGTCGGCGGCAGCGTCACCGATCCCGACTCCAGCAACAACACGGCCACCACCAGCACGCCGGCCGCCGGCGGTGAGCTGATATTCGCCAACGGGTTCGAGGGCTAGCGTCAACACCCCACGCGCGGGCGCGTGGGGATGCCAGGCAAGCACGCGGCGCGGCGCGCGTCAGCCGGGGTTGGCGTTCCGGTAACGCGCCAGCGCGTCGAGCACGCGCGGTACATTGGGGCCGAGCGCCTCGCGCGTGTTGTAGTCCGCGGTGGGTCCGGTGTAGTTCACCGGTGCCCGGAAGCCTGCCCCGAGCGGCGAGCGCGAAGCGGCGTCGTAGAGCCTCACCGAGAGTTGCGCGGTGTACATTTCCGAACTGCGCCCGTAGAAGTTGAGTTGCTGGGTGCCGGACGGTTCCGCGCGGATCACCGCGACCGCGCCGACGCCATTGCGCGCGGCGAGATGCCCTACCGCACGCGGAATTTCGCCTTGCGAGAGATTGCCGACGCCCGCCATGTCGGCGTCGAGGACATCGAAACCGCCATCGCTCAATGCCTCCTCCAGCAACTGGCGCGCCGGTCCGGTGACGGCAGGATCGCCGATGGTGACGAGGGCGATGCGCCGGGGCACGGTGCGAACCGCCACGGGTTGCCGCGCAACTTCCTCCCGCGCTTCACGCCGCTCCGCGCGCACATTGGCGGGACTCGTCGCAATGCCGCCCGC
>JBGTIG010000112.1:0-6618 GCA_041745755.1 Lysobacterales bacterium | reverse complement strand
CGCCCGCGCCCGTGCCTGCGCCCCCGTTGGCGCAGCCCGCATGAAGACTCTCGCGGCGCTTGTTTCCCCTCGCCCCGCGACAGCGGGGAGAGGGTGGCGCGCAGCGCCGGGTGAGGGGCAGGGAATGCCGACGAGCGGCCCCTCATCCGCCTTCGGCACCTTCTCCCCGTTGCCACGGGGAGAAGGAAGTGCGTTTTGTCGGCGCGTTGGAGCCGTGGCATGAAGACGCTGGCGGCGGTCAACGACTTCGTCGTCAAGTTCGCCAACGTCAATGGCTCGGGCTCGGCGTCGGCGAACGAGCTGTTCGCCAAGGCCATCCTGCGCATGGGCGTTCCGGTCAGCCCGCGCAACATCTTCCCGTCCAACATCCAGGGGCTGCCGACCTGGTACGAGGTGCGCGTCAGCGCGGCGGGCTGGCTCGGAAGGCGCGGTGGCGTGGACCTCATGGTCGCGATGAATCCGCAGACCTGGGACGCGGACATCGCCGAGATCGAGCCGGGTGGGTACCTGTTCTACGACAACTCGAAGCCACTGCCGAAGTCGAAGTTCCGCGAAGACATCGACGTCATCGGCGTACCGCTCACGCAACTCTGCAATGAGGCGTGGAGCGATCCGCGCCAGCGCCAGCTGTTCAAGAACATCATGTACGTGGGCGCGCTGGCTGCGCTGCTGGACATCGACACCGCGGTCATCGAAAAGCTCATCGGCGAGCAGTACAAGGGCAAGGAAAAGCTTCTCGAGCCCAATTTCAAGGCGCTGCATCTCGGCCACGGGTGGGTGCGCGAGCATCGCGCCTGTCCGCTCGGCCTGCGCGTCGAGCGCGCCGACAACGTCGGCGAGCGGATCTTCGTGGACGGCAACGAGGCCGCGGCGCTGGGCTGCGTCTATGGCGGCGCCACGGTGTGCGCGTGGTATCCGATCACGCCGTCGTCGTCGCTCGCGGAATCATTCCAGTCCTATTGCCAGAAGCTGCGCGTCGACCCAGAGACGAAACAGAACCGCTACGCCATCATCCAGGCGGAAGACGAGATCGCCTCGATCGGCATGGTCGTCGGCGCGGGCTGGAACGGCGCACGCGCGTTCACCACCACGTCGGGCCCCGGCATTTCGCTGATGAACGAGTTCATCGGTCTCGCATACTTCGCCGAGATCCCGGTGACCATCATCGACGTGCAGCGCGGCGGACCCTCGACCGGCATGCCGACGCGCACGCAACAGTCCGACCTCCTCGCCTGCGCCTACGCTTCGCACGGCGATACCAAGCACGTGCTGCTGCTCCCCGAGGATCCCACCGAGTGCTTCGCATTTTCGGCGGCGGCGCTGGATCTCGCCGATCGCCTGCAGACGCCGATCTTCGTGATGACCGACCTCGACATTGGCATGAACCAGCGCCTGTGCGCGCCCTTCGCGTGGGACGAAGCGCAGGTCTACGACCGCGGCAAGGTGATGACGGCGGAAGAACTCGAGGCCGGTCGCGATTTCGGCCGCTACAAGGACGTCGACGGCGATGGCATCCCGTACCGAACCTATCCCGGCACCCACGCCGACAAGGGCGCCTACTTTACGCGCGGCACGTCGCGCGACCCTTACGCGCGTTACTCGGAGCGCGGGCCCGACTACGTTTACAACATGCAGCGCCTGCTCAAGAAGTTCGATACGGCCAAGTCACTCGTGCCGCAGCCGGTCTTCCAGCAGTCGGACGTGCCGTCGCGCTTCGGCGCGATCTACTACGGTTCAACCAGCCCCGCGATGCACGAGGCGATAGTGCATTTGGGCAGCCGCGGGGTTTCGCTGGATATCCTGCGTCTGCGCGCCTTCCCTTTTCCGGACTCGGTGCGCGACTTCATCGCCGCGCGCGAGCAGGTCTTCGTGATCGAGCAGAATCGAGACGCCCAGATGCACACCCTGCTGGTCACCGAATTCGGCATCGATCCCGCGCGCCTGATCAAGGTGCTGCACTACGACGGCACGCCCATCACCGCGAAGTTCATTGCCGACGCCATTACTGCGCACCTGCGGGCCACCGCCCGCCACACCCACGCCGCATGAACATTCGACGAAATGCCGGATATTTCCTGTGGAAGCGGCCCCAGCCGCGATCGCAGACCGCGAGTGATTTATCGAAACCGAGTGTCGACAGGAGCGGCCCCCGCCGCGATAGTGTGCGCTTGTCGCGGCTGCAGCCGCTCCCACAGGGCATTGCCATCGGAGCGCCATGACCTACCTCGCCAAACCGGCGCTGCATCATCCGACGCTGGCCTGCAACAAGATCGGCTTCACGCGTCGCGACTACGAAGGCCGCGTGTCCACGCTCTGCGCCGGCTGCGGACACGACTCGATCTCGGCAGCCATCATCCAGGCCTGCTGGGAACTCGATATCGAGCCGCATCGTCTGGCCAAGCTGTCGGGCATCGGCTGCAGCAGCAAGACGCCGGATTACTTCCTCGGCCAGTCGCATGGTTTCAACACCGTGCACGGACGCATGCCTTCGGTGCTGACGGGCGCCAACCTCGCCAATCGCGACCTGCTCTACCTTGGCGTCTCCGGTGACGGGGACTCCGCGTCTATTGGCATTGGCCAGTTCGTGCACGCGATCCGGCGCGGGGTCAACATGACCTACATCGTCGAGAACAACGGCGTCTATGGGCTCACGAAGGGGCAGTTCTCGGCAACCGCGGACCAGGGCTCGATGTCGAAAAAAGGCGTCGCGAACGCCGACAGTCCTCTCGACCTGGTGGGGCTCGCGCTGCAGCTCGGCGCGACGCTGGTCGCGCGCGGATTCTCCGGCGACAAACCGCAACTCGTGCCGCTCATCAAGGCGGCGATGACCCATCGTGGCGCCGCCTTCATCGATGTCATCAGTCCCTGTGTCGCCTTCAACAACCACGCCGGCAGCACCAAGAGCTACGAGTACGTGCGTGAACACAACGACGCGGTCAACCGGCTCGATGTGATCCCGCAGCGCAGCGAAATCGTCGTCGACTACGCGCCGGGCGAGGTGATCGATGTCGACCAGCACGACGGCACCACCCTGCGACTTCGCAAGCTCGATCCGACCTACGATCCGCGCGATCGGCTCGCCGCGACCAACCTCATCGCCCAGCGGCAGGCGCAAGGCGAAGTGGTGACCGGCCTGCTCTACATCGATCCCGAAGCCGGCGACCTCCACGGCCACCTCAACACCGTCGACGTCCCGCTCAACACGCTCGCCGCGCACGAATTGGGACCCGGTGCCGAAGCGCTGGCACGCATCAACGCGCGCCTGCGCTGAGGCTGCTCCGCGCAAGCGACGCAGAACCGGGTCTCGCAGTTGCGGCCGCGCACCAAATGCAACTGCATGTTGTGGGAGCGGCCCCAGCCGCGACGGCGGGCATCAGGGGCATGCAAGTCGCGGCTGGACCCGCTCCCACAGAGTTCTCACGATTGAGGTGAGGTGGGAGCGAACAGTACGTTTACGGCGATGCGCCCCACGAAGGCGGCGGCCGTGTGACCGGTGTGGTGAGGTCGAACTCGACGCGGAACAGGCGCCCGCCCGGGCGCGAGAGCTCGTAGACGAAGGTATGGCCCGGAACAATTTCCAGCGCCCACGTATTCGCGACCGAAGCCGGCAACTGTTCGCGCACGAACATTGCCTTCGAGAACTCGTCGACAGGAAATGACTGGCGGGCAGCCGAACCGCGCTCGCGCGCGTCGCCCCCGTACATCGTCACCTTGTCGGCGGAACCATCCGCGTGTCGATGATCGTGCTTGAGCCGCAGCCCCGAGGTCGTTCGCGTGAGGATCCACGTGCGGGACCGGTCGTCGCCGACGTGGAAGGGAATGCGCAGCTCGGCGTCCGGGCAGTCGCGCACGTGCATGACCAGCGACTGCCCCGCGAACGGGTCGGGCCCGGTGGGGGAGGGAATGTCGACCGTGACGCGGCCCGCGAATGCACGGCCGCACTCCGCCTTCAGCGCCTCGAAGAAGGCATCGGCAGGGGTCCGGGCATTCGAAGGATCGGTCGGATGCATGGATGCGCAACCCGCGATCGCGAGCAGGTTGGCAACCGCAATCGTAGCGACGCACCGGAAGCGGTTCATGTCCCCACCGTATCCGGGCGACCGCCCGCTGGCAACTCGCGCAGTGCCCATGCTTCGAATGTCAGGGCCGGCCCAGCGGAAGATAGAGTGTGAGCGCATCGGCAGCGGTTGGCCGGAATCCGAACGCGCGATAGAACGTGCCAGCATTCTCGTGCAGCGCGTCGACCAGTAGCACCCGCGCGCCGAGCTGGCTGCGGAGATCGAGACAGCGGCTCACCGCGTGCGCCAGCAATAATGAGCCCAATCCCCTGCCCTGCTCGAGGGTGGCGACGGCGAGGCGACCCATACGCACAGCGGGTACCGGATAGCGCGGCAACCGCTGACGGCCCTGTTCCAGCAACTCTTCGAACAACAGTTGCGCAGCGGACAAGCTGTAGTAGCCGAGGATGCGCGCCGGAGCAGCGGGCTCCACCAGCACGTGCGTAGTGGCGATTCCGTCGCGATGATGCTGGCTAGCCTGCTCCCGGAGATAGCGCTCGAGCGTGGGCTCTCCACAGGCGAATCCGGCGCGATCGTGACTCCGCGCATTCAGCAGCTCTACGATCGGCACTTCAGCGCGAAGCGGCGACGCGCGCGAGGGCGACCTTCAGCCGCGCGTTAGGCTTGAACGGGGCGTCGAACGCCTTGAGGAAACGCTTCGACTCGGCGGCAGACAAGCTGACGGTCAGCGCGGCAGTCATGACATTCTCGACATCCCTCAGCACCGCATCGCGCACGAAGGCCGACACCGGAACACCACGCAACGCGGCGGCGCGGGCAATCCGCGCCTTTTCGGCAACGCCGAGGCGCAGATCGAGGCGAGCGGCAGTATTGACCATCGGGGAATCCTCCGTGTACGGAACTCTACCGTACATGCTCAGCAAACGCCATGAGCCGTCGTCGCACCGGCGAAATGGCACGGAGCGTCGTCCGCGACACTTCGCTCCTCGAGTCCGGGCTGCAACGTTCCGCCGTCGATAGCGCGGCTCTGGCCCGGAAAGGCTTCAGCTGCCCAGATTCCCAACGGAGTAGAAAAGCAGTCGTACAGAAGTTGGTCAGGAGCCCAGCAGCGCGCGGAGCGCTGCGTAGTCGTTGGCGAGCGGCTCGTCGCGGGCCGGAAGGCTGAGGCACTCGGCGAGCGCCGGCGGAGGCGCGACGACGTGTCCGACCAGCGGCTCGACGATGCGCTCGAACTTCGCGGGATGCGCTGTTGCTACCACGCACCAGGGCCGCGTATCGCCTCCGTCTCGCAGACGCTCCAGGACATGCAACGCGGTCGCGGTGTGGGGGCAGGGCACGATGCCATGACGCTTCGGCGAGCCGCGGATCGTCTCCTCGATGGCCGCGTCGCCCACCGCTTCGGCGCGCAACGCAGCACGCAGCGAAGCATCGTCGCCGTGCCAATGTCGAAGGCGCTCGAAGTTGCTCGGCGCGCCCACGTCCATCGCATTCGCGAGCGTGGCTTGCGTCGCGCGTGGCGCGTACGGCTGGCCCGAGAAGAAACGCGGCAGCACGTCGTTGGCATTGGTCGCGAGCACGATGTCACCGATGGGCAGGCCCATGCGCCGGGCGAGCACGGCTGCGGAGGCGTTGCCGAGATTGCCGGTGGGTACGATGAAGTTGAGCGCGCGGGCGTGCGACTCGTGGAACTCGAGCGCCGCGTGCGCGTAGTACGCGACCTGGGGCAGCAGGCGACCGAGGCTGATGCTATTGGCGGAACTGAGCGATGCGCCGGCGCGCAGCACGGTGTCCGACAGCGCCTGCTTCACGAGCTGCTGGCAGTCGTCGAAGGTGCCCGCGACGCGGAACGTGCGCACGTTGCCGCCGCGGCATCCGAGCCCGTGCGCCTGTCGCGGCGAGACGCGACCCTCGGGGTACAGGATGACCACTCTGAAACCCTCTCGCCAATGGAACGCGGCGGCGACCGCCGCGCCCGTGTCGCCGGAGGTCGCGACCAGGATCGTGGTGTCCGCGGCGCCAGGCGCTCGGAGCGCCGAGAACGCCGCGGCGAGAAAGCGCGCCGCGTAGTCCTTGAACGCGGCTGTGGGTCCGTGGAACAACTCAAGTACCGAGCTGCCTTCGTCGCGTAGCGCTACCAGTGGAGACTCGAAGGAGTAGGCATCGTCGCAAAGCGCCTGCAGCCGATCCCGCAGACGCGACTCCTCGAAGTACGGGGCCAGCACCTCCCGCGCGGTTTCCGCCAGCCGACCCGGCCGCCCACGCATGTCGAGGCTCGGAATGCACGCCGGTACGAACAGCCCGCCATCCGGCGCGAGACCCGCAGCCAGGGCCGTGTCTATCGACGTCGGCGCGCCACCGCGGGTGCTTGCGAATTTCAACGGTTCGCACGCCCGTCGTTGGGAGCCGAGGCAGGCGATGGCAATCGTCGACGCGCAGTTGTCGCGTCGAATGATCCCGCTGCCTTCGGGTCTTGCTCTGGCAGCGGCGCCGAACCCGGACTTCCGCCTGCCGGAACGAGTTCCGCGCGCGGGCCATCAACGGGCGACACCCAGGCGCGCGCGGCGAAACCCGCGTCGGCAAATGCAGTGCGCATCGGCAG
>JBGTIG010000111.1:0-4961 GCA_041745755.1 Lysobacterales bacterium | reverse complement strand
GGGGACCAGCTCCGGCTCGTCGCCAAGCGCGAGGCTGACGAGGCCGAGATCGCGCTGGTCGCAGCCAGGCGCGAACTGCAGCGGACGACGCGCGCATGGGAGAAGAAGGTCGTCGCCGAAGTCGAGTTCCTGCGGGCGCAGGACGCGCTGCGCACTGCCGAGATCCGCAACCGCAACGCCGCGGCCAACGCCGATCTCTCCGGCCAGAGCGCAGGCTTCGACCGCACTACGCGCCAGCAGCAGCTCGAGCGCCAGCGCCTGCTGGTCGAGAACCTCGAGCGTCGCGTGGCGGAGCTCGAGATCCGCGCGCCGGTCGATGGCGTGATCGGCACCATCGCGGTGACCGACCGCACCGTGGTTGCGGCGAACCAAGCGCTGATCACGGTGGTCGACCTGCGCCAGCTCGAGGTCGAGCTCCCCGTGCCGGAAAGCTACGCCGACGACCTCGGCATCGGTATGGGCGCGGAAGTGCGCTACGCCAACCGCGTGTACCCGGCGACCCTGCGCGCGGTTTCGCCCGAAGTCGTCAACGGCCAGGTGCTGGCGCGTGTGCGCATCGACGGCGAGCTGCCCGAGGGACTGCGGCAGAACCAGCGCGTCTCGACGCGCGTGCTGATCGAAGAGAAGCCGAACGTGCTGATGGTGGCGCGGGGTCCCTTCCTCGATACCGGGGGCGGTCGCACGGCCTACGTCGTGGTCGGCGGCGATGCGATGCGGCGCAGCGTGGAGATCGGCAGCAACAGCCTGTCCGATGTCGAGATCGTGTCCGGACTCAAGGCCGGCGAGCGCATCGTCATCTCCGACATCGAATCCTTCAACGGCGCCGAGCGCGTCGTCATCAACGACTGATCCCGACCCAGCGAAACCACATCCGCACTACCGCCACGGAGTCCATCCCATGCTGAAAATGAAGAATCTGAGCAAGGTCTATCGCACGCACATGATCGAGACGCACGCGCTGCGGGGGTTCGATATCCACGTGCGCGAGGGGGAGTTCGTCGCGGTGTCGGGTCCCTCCGGTTCCGGCAAGACCACCTTCCTCAATATCGCCGGTCTCCTCGAGGACTTCAGCGCCGGCGATTTCCACCTCGACGGCATCGACGTGCGCGGGATGGACGACGCGGCCCGATCCAGGCTGCGCAACGAGAAGATCGGCTTCATCTTCCAGGGCTTCAACCTCATGCCCGATCTCAACCTCTTCGACAACGTCGACGTGCCGCTGCGCTATCGCAAGTTCGACGCGGCCGAGCGGAAGCGCCGCATCGATGCGGCGCTGGGACGCGTCGGCCTGTCGTCCCGCATGAAACACTACCCCTCGGAACTGTCCGGCGGCCAGCAACAGCGCGTGGCGATCGCGCGCGCGCTGGCGGGCTCGCCGCGCCTGCTGCTGGCGGACGAACCCACCGGCAACCTCGATTCGCTGATGGCGCGCGGCGTCATGGAACTGCTCGAGGAAATCCACTCGCAGGGCACCACCATCATCATGGTCAGCCACGACCCGGAACTCGCCGCGCGCGCGCAGCGCAACGTGCACATCGTCGACGGGCAGGTCACCGATTTCGACGAGGAACCGCGCTTCGATGCCCCGGCGGCGAACACCCCGTCGCCCGTTGCCGCGCCACCCCAGATCGCCTGACGAGGAGGGTTGACCATGTTCCGCTACAACCTCTGGCTCGCCGCGGTCTCGCTCAAGCGCAATCCGGTCTTGACGGCGCTCATGATCGCGGCGATCGGGCTCGGCATCGGCATGTCGATGACGTCCTTCACCGTGCTCTCGACCATGAGCGGCAACCCGCTCGCGCACAAGAATGAGCTCGTACGGCGCGTGCAACTCGACAACTGGGGCGCCGAGCAGCCGTTCCGTGAACCCAACGAGCCGCCCGAGCTCATGAGCTACCGCGACGTCACCAACCTGCTGGAGAAGGGCGAGGCGCAGTACAAGGCGGCATCCTTCCCCAACGTGCTGCCGCTGGAGCCGGCGCAACGCGAGCTGACGCCGTACATGATCCAGGTACTGTTTGCGACCGGTGACTTCTTCCCGGTGTTCGAGCCGCCGATGCGCTACGGCCAGGGCTGGGGCAAGGCCGAGGACCGCGACGCAACCCGCGTGGTGGTCGTGGGGCACGAAACCAACGAGAAGGTGTTTGGCGGCGAGAACAGCGTGGGACGCAAGCTCCGCATCGGCGGCGAGGACTACGCCGTAGTCGGCGTGCTGGGGCCGTGGAATCCGCAGCCCAAGGTGCACCACGTCTCCAACGGTGCCTTCGGCGGCGTCGAGGAAGTCTTCGTCCCCTTCGCGATCGGCATCGAGAAGGAACTGCAGAGTTCGTCCAACAACAGCTGCTGGTCCGAGGGCGACGACGACGACGCGACCGGGTACCGGGGCTGGCTCGAGTCCGACTGCGTGTGGCTGGACCTGACGGTTCAGCTCAAGGACCAGGAGCAGGTCGCGGCGTACCGGCGCTTCCTCGACGACTACGTGCGCGAGGAGAAGAAGGCGGGACGCTTCCCGCGCGAACTCAACAATCGCCTTTACTCCGTGTCCGAATGGCTGTCGGCGCAAAAGGTTGTGAGCCGCGACGCGCGCACGCAGGTGTGGCTCGCGTTCGCGTTCCTGCTGGTGTGCCTGCTCAACACCGTGGGACTGCTGCTCGCGAAGTTCCTCGGCAAGTCCTCCGAGATCGGGCTCAGGCGCGCGGTTGGCGCCAGCAAGCCGCAGCTGTTCGCGCAGTTCCTCACCGAGTCCGCGGTGGTGGGCGTAGTCGGCGGCGTGCTCGGCCTCGCACTGTCGCTGCTCGGCCTGCTCGCCTTGCGCACGCTCTATGCGGGAACGTCCCAGGAAGAGCTCGCGCACATGGACTGGAACCTGGTGCTGGTGACGATGGGCGTCGCGCTGGTGGCGAGCCTGCTCGCGGGCCTGTACCCGACCTGGCGCGCCTGCCAGGTGCAGCCGGCGACGCAGCTCAAGACCCAATGATGATGTGCCAGCGGCCTCGCGGCCGCCGCAACTGACCGGAGACGAAGATGGAAATCCGCCCAATCGCAAGTGCACTGATGCGCAACAAATCCGCACTCGTCCTGATCGCGCTGCAAGTGGCAATCACCTTGGCGATCGTCTGCAACAGCGTGTTCATCATCCTCGAACGCATCGAGAAGGTGAACCGCCCGAGCGGCCTCGACGAGCCGGCGATCTTCGCGATTTCGTCGAGCGGCTTCGCGCCGGGCTTCGATCTCGATGGAAGCATGCGCCAGGACCTCGACGCGATCCGCTCGACGCCCGGGATCATCGACGCAACGGCGATCAACTCGATTCCGCTGTCCAACGGCGGCTGGAGCGAGGGCGTGTCGGACAAGCCCGAAGGCACTCCGCTCAAGGATCGCAAGCAGGAGTCGACGTCGGTCTACCTGGTCGACGAGCACGCCGTGAAGTCAATGGGCCTTGAACTCGTGGCTGGCCGGGACTTCACCGCCAACGACGTCACCGTGCGCACGCAGGAAGACGTCGGCAAGGCGCAGTCGATCATCGTCACGCAGGCGCTCGCCGACAGGTTCTATCCCGACGGTGCGGTCGGCAAGACGATCTACGCCGGTGGGCTCGTCGACGACGGCCGGCCCGTCACCATCATCGGCGTCGTGAAGCGGCTGCAGGCGCCCTGGGTCGGCTGGGACAAGGTCGAGCATTCGCTGCTCGTCCCGCTCCTTCAACAGGGCGAAAACCAGGCGCGCTACCTCATCCGCGCCGAGCCCGGCCAGCGCGACCGGCTGATGCCGGAGATCGAGAAGAAGCTCGGCGAGATCAACAGTGGACGCATCCTGCGCGACCTCAAATCGCTCGAGGAAATCCGCGGCGACAGTTATCGCCGGGACCGCGCGATGAGCGTGATTCTCGGCACCGTGATCGTCGCGCTGCTGATCGTGACCGGGCTCGGCATCGTCGGCATGGCGAGCTTCTGGGTCACGCGGCGCACCAAGCAGATCGGCACGCGTCGGGCGCTCGGGGCGCGACGCTTCGACGTGCGTCGCTATTTCATGGTGGAGAACGCGATCGTCATCGCGATCGGGCTCGCGCTCGGCGTGGTGCTGACCTACGGATTCAACCTGTGGCTCATGCAGCATTACGAGTTGCCGCGTCTCGCCTGGTACTACGTGCCGATCGGCATCGTCACGATGTTCCTGCTGGGGCAGGTCGCTGTCTCCGGCCCGGCCGGTCGCGCCTCGCGCGTGTCGCCGGCAGTCGCCACGCGCTCGGTGTGACCCGCCCATCGCTTCCCCTCTCCCCGCAAGCGGGGAGAGGGTGCCCGCAGGCCGGGTGAGGGGCCGCCGGTAAATGCGGGAATGCTCCTCATCCGGCACAGCGCAATCTTGCCCGCGACATCGGGTCGCTCGCCCTTGGTGCCGTCTGCGCCGTTCGCAGCCGTATCCCTGCGACTGCAGTCGCCGTTGTCCCCGGGAGAAGCAGGGTCGCCGCGGCGCGAGTGTCTCCGAATCCGTATCGCGCTAGATTCCAATCCATGCGCACTGTCCTCGTCATCGACGACAACCCCGCGGTCCACACCGCGCTGGAGGTGCTGCTGTCGCTCGCCGACATCCGCACCGTGTCGGCGCGCTCGCCATCCGAGGGCATGCGCGTGCTTGCACGCATGCCCATCGACCTCGTGGTGCAGGACATGAATTTCAGCGAGGAAACCACCAGCGGCGAGGAGGGCGTCGCGCTGTTCCGTGACCTGCGGCAGACGCATCCGGACCTGCCGATCATTCTGCTGACGGCGTGGACGCACCTCGAGTCTGCCGTCGCGCTGGTCAAGGCCGGCGCCGCCGACTATCTGTCGAAACCCTGGGATGACCGCATCCTGCTGGCCACCATCGAGAACCTGCTCGAGCTCGGCGAGACTGCGCGCCTCGCGCGGGCGCAGACGCTCGCGCAGCGGCGCGCGAACCGCGAGTTGCGCGAGTCGTTCGAC
>JBGTIG010000110.1:0-6530 GCA_041745755.1 Lysobacterales bacterium | reverse complement strand
GGACGCGCGGTGGCCATCAGCACCTGGGCGCCCTTGCGCACGCCGAGGTCGTCGACGGCGAGCACATCGGCGCGACCCAACCGGAAGATCAGCATCATCTCCACGGTCCAGCGTCCGATGCCGCGAACGGCGGTCAGCCGTTCGATCAGCACCGCGTTGTCGAGGTCATCGAGCTCATCCGCACGCGGAACGGTTCCTTCGACAGTCTTCCCGGCAAGATCCCGCAGCGCGAGCTGCTTGTTGCCGGATACGCCGCAGGCGCGGATCGCGTCGACCGGCTGAGCCAGCACGCCCTCCGGCGTCAGACGCTGCGTGCCGAGGCATCGCTCCACCCGCCCCACGATGGTCGCTGCCGCCTTGCCCGCCAGCTGCTGGTAGAGGATGGCCCTGGCAAGGGCGTCAAAGGGATCGAAGGGCTCAGTCCACGTCGGCTGCAGCGGTCCCAGTTGATCGATCCACCATCCGAACCTGCGGTCCACGGCCGCGAGATGCCGCGAGGCTTCCACCAGGTCGTAGCCGCGTCGCGACGTCGCGGAGGTTCCTGCCGCAGCCCCGGTCCCGTGACTCTGGCGGCGCGATGCCGGCATGTCAGGGAGTTGTTTCCGCCTTGAGCAGGGCGGCGCGCGTCGGCATCAGTCCGGCACTGACGTGCGGCGGAACCGTGTACGTCCAGTGCTGCCATTGGCGGTTGAATGCCTGCGCCGCCGCGGTGGCGCCGTCGGCGCGCGTGTCGGTACCGGGTGCTGGCAGGGTCCCCGGTGCTGCAGCGTCCGTCGCGGTCCCATCCCCGGAGGGTTCGGCATCACTCCCCCCGCTTGCGCCGGTCGCATTCGCCATCGCCGCCTCCGCATCGAGTTGCAGGTACGTCGTGTCGTCCTTCTGCCACGCAGTGGCGATCACCGTCACACCGTTGCGCAACCCGTATCGAAGCTCGGAGGCGCCCTTGCCCGGCCGGCCTGCCGCGGAACGGGGGCGGACGTCGACGAGGTCCAGCTCCCGCAGCGCATTGACCGTCGCCTCCGCGACGAACTCCGACGCCATGGCATCGTCGTCTTCTCCCTCGATGACGAAAACGGCGTCCTCGGACGGCGGCGTCGTGGCTTCGCCTTCGGCGTCGACAGTGTCGGCATTCGCGGGTAGTTTCGTCTCCGCATCCGTCGGGGCGCTGGCGACGGGCGAATCGGCGGCACGCGCGGGGACGAGCGCGAACTCCTCGGCGCCACGCCGCACGTCGACCCGCGCGACACGCTCCTTCGAAATGTTCGCGATACGGGTTTCGAGCCAGCGCTCTGGCTCGCGTTCGACGACGATCGCCCCGCTCACCAGCCAGCTCTGCGGCTCGTTGCCGCGGCGCACGAAGGTGCCGCCGCCGAGCTGTTCCGCAGTGCGTCCCACGACCAGCGTGTAGGGCGTTGCGGGGCCGATGAGTTCGATGCGGGCGCCGGTGGCCGTTTCCGCGTCGAGTGCCTCGACGCCGAGTGCGGCGTGGCGATCGACGCGTGCTGTCTTCGCCTCGAGCCTGCGCGCATCCGCAAGCTGGAGCAGAAGCGTGCGCAGCTTGGCAACGTCCGCGGGGTATTCATCGCGTTCGACCACCACAAACCCGGATTGACCCCGCTTCAACGTGACCTGTCGGCGGTTGCCGGCACCAAAGATGCGGACTTCCTCGATCTGCTCGAGCCCGGCGCGAAGTCCCGGCAGCCACGACTCGGATCCGGCTTCCGTCGTCGCGGAACGGCGCGAGACCAGCCAGCTCGCGATCGCGATCACTGCCAGCGTCACGACCAGAAGCGGCAGGATGCGGCCCCCGCTGGTCGCAAACTTCATGGCGCCACCACGGGCAATCGCCGGGAACCGCGCCGGCGCCAGAGCGCGAACAGGAATGCCGCCACGCCGATCGCCAGGGGTACCAGCACGATGTTGAGGAACTTGAGCCGGTTGCCGAGCGACTCGATGTCGGCATCGAGCTGTCGGCGCACCTCGCGCAGATCCTTGCGGATCCGCAGCTTCTGCTGCTGGAAGCGTTCGATCTCGGCATTCTGGGCCGGGCTCAGCGCAATCCCCGCGTCATCCGGACGGGTGCCGCTGAGTTCATTGAGCTTGCGTTCGGTCTCCACCAGCTCGGCGTTGAGCTCCTTCTCCTTCTGCCGGAAGCGATCATCCGCGGTGAGGCGCAGCGCCTCCACCCGGGAGAACGGCCGCGCCGAGATCGCGCGTCCCCGCACGCCGATCAGGTCGGTCGAACCGTTGAGGTTGTCCACGGCATTGATGGCGAAATCGCCGTTGTTGGCGAATGCATTCATGAGTGTCTGCTGGAAGAAATTCTGCGACTGCACCCACAGACGGTCCGCCAGCAGGTCGGTGTCGGCAACGATCACGATGCTGGAGTCCTGCGTGGAGACGGAAAGATGGCCCTCGTCCGTGCGGGTCCCGAACGCCGTCGCGAACCGGCCTTCGACCCGCGCAGCCAGCACATGATTGACCCTCGACGCCACGAACCCGTCGAACAGCGCTGCCGGATCGGGCTGCATTCGCAACCGTTCGGTGTCGACCAGCATGGATTCAGGCGTCGACTGGATCAGTGGGGACAGGCGCGAGGTCGAGCCCGATCCCGCATTTTCACGCTGGGTCAGCGCACCGACGCTGGCCATGTTGATGATGGCGAGGTTCGCGGTGATCACATCGTCCTGATTGAGCTGTCGGGCGCCGTAGCCGAGGATCGCCGGATGCCGGACGTTGCCGCCGCCGGGGCTCTGCACGGTGAGCGCGGCCTGCGCGTCCAGCACGGTCTTGCCCGGATCGAACTCAACGCCCCATTGCGCGAGCAGGGGTGCGAGATCCGAACTGCGATCGCCCATCATCGCGGCCATCGGATCTTCCGGATTGGCCTCGCCGGCGTCGAGCTCGGCGTAGGGATCGACGAACGCGAGCAGTCGACCGCCGCGCAGCACGAACTGGTCGATCGCGTACAGCACATCCTCCGGAAGGGATTTCGGGTGCACCACGATCAGCGTGTCGATGTCCGCATCGATCCGGAACGAGGGACCCGAACTCGTGGCGACGTCGATCATCCTGACATCGAACAGCTCCTGCCATCCGGCAAGCACCGCCCAGGGCTGACGGACCTGCCGGGTTCCAGGATCCAGCGCAGCCGCCATCGGCAGGCTGGTGATGAGACCGACGACCGGTTTTTCCGGATTGGCCAGCGTGTGGACGAGCTTCACCAGGTCGTACTCGAGGAAAGCTTCCTTGTCGGGTTGCAGGAACGGAATCGCCGCCTGCGCACCGGTCGCGCTGCTGCCGGAAATGCCGAAAAACACATTGCCGGTGCCCGTTCCCGTGCCGTCCAGCGGCACCGCCGTCAGGCCGAGGGCGCTCGCGCGGTCTTCTTCCTCGGAAAACGGTTGTGGATCGATGACCTGCAACCGCAATTTTCCGCCACTGACCGCCGCCATCTCCTCGAGCAGCTCGCGCACCCGGGTCGCATAGTTGCGGATGAGCGGAATTTCCGCCGTGGCCTCGTCCGAATAATAGAAACGGATGTCCACCGGTTCATCGAGCGCGCGCAGCACCCCGCGACTGCCCTCCGACAGCGTGAACAGCCGGTTGCTCGTGAGGTCGAGTCGCGCGCCCGTGAGAGCAAACTGGAGGATCACCAGCACTCCGAGGGTGAGCAGCGCCGCGATCGCGAGTCGAGCCCACGTGGCAACGCGGGAAAGCGCGGGACGCGCAGACACCTCGCGCGCCGGGGGGCTCGCGTGCGTGGGTGGGCCCGGAGGTACGGTCGACATGTTCAGTCGGCCTTCTTGAGCTCGATCACGAGCACCGTTGCGTACAGGAAGAACACGATCATGACCAGAAAATAGAGTACGTCGCGGAGGTCCAGCACGCCCTTGCCGATGGCACCGAAATGCGTGAGGAAACTCAGCGACGCGATCGCGTCGATCACGGCCTGCGGCAGGCCGAGCGCGCGGAATGCATCGAGCACCAGCGGCAATCCCGCGAGCAATAGTGCGAGGCACACGACGACAGTGAGTATGAAAGCCACGATCTGGCTGCGAGTCGCCGCAGACAGGGCCGAACCCACGGCCAGGAAGGCACCCGCCATGAGCGCACTGCCGACATAGCCTGCGGCGATGACGCCGTGATCGGGTTCGCCGAGGTAGCCGACGGTGAACCAGAGGGGAACCGTCAGTGCCAGCGCAATGGCCGCGAACGACCACGCAGCAAGGAATTTGCCCAGTACGGCCGCCGCCAGTGACAGCGGCTGGGTCAGGAGCAGCTCCACCGTTCCGCCCTTGCGCTCCTCGGCCCAGAGGCGCATCGACAGCGCGGGCACCAGGATCAGATACAACCAGGGATGGAAAGTGAAGAACGGTTGCAGGTCGGCCTGACCCCGTTCATAGAACGCGCCGAGATAGAAGGTGAAGGCCCCGGCGAGAATCAGGAAGATGACGATGAAGACGTAAGCCACGGGAGTGACGAAGTAGCTTGCGAGTTCGCGTCGGAAGACCGCCGTCGTCCCGTTCATGCCGGGCTCTCCTGCCCTGCATGCCACGCCGGCCTGTGCGCACGAGTATCGGGTTTCGTCAGCGAACGGAAGACATCGTCGAGGCGGCCGCGCTCGCGCGAAAGCTCGAAGACTTCCACGTTGTCGGCGCGGAGGCACTGTTCGATGGCCGTAAGGATCTCGACTCCCGGCTGCGCCAGGGCCACCACGCGATCGCCCTCCACCTCTACCTCGGCCACCCCGCCGATCCCGAGCAGGCGGTCGCGTACGACCGCGGGATGTGCTGCGCGCACGCTGACGGCACCCGCGTAACGCGAACGCGCAAGCAGCGCCTGCGGTGTCGAGTCGGCCACGATGCGGCCGGCATCGATGATGATCGCGCGCGTGCATACGGCTTCGACTTCCTCGAGTATGTGGGTCGAAACGATGACGGTCTTGTCGCGCATGGCGTGAATCAGCTCGCGCACTTCGTGCTTCTGGTTGGGATCCAGTCCATCGGTGGGTTCATCGAGGACCAGCACCGGAGGATCGTCCAGGATCGCCTGTGCCAGCCCCACGCGCCGCCGGAAGCCTTTCGAGAGGGTGTCGATGGTCTGCCGCCATACGCCCCCGAGATCGAGGCGGGCCTGCACGTCTTCCAGCCGCTGCCGACGCCGCGCCGGCTGCATGCCGCGAACGTCGGCGATGAATCCCAGGAACTCGCCGACGCGCATCTCGCCATAACTCGGAGCGCCCTCGGGCAGGTAACCGAGTCTCCGACGGGCCGCCAGCGAGTCCATCACGATGTCGTGCCCGCAAATTCGCGCAGCGCCCTCGCTCGGCGTCAGGAATCCCGCGAGCATGCGCATGGTGGTGGTCTTCCCGGCGCCGTTCGGACCGAGGAAGCCGAGTACCTGTCCCGGCTCGACGCGGAAGCTGACGTCCGCGACAGCGGCGGTCTCCCCGTAGCGCTTGGTGAGGTTCAGGACTTCGATCATCGGGACTTGCCTGGCCGGCGCCACGCGATCGCAGGCGGGCGCGGCGGATTCGACGCACACACTCGAGGCCCGGTGAGGCGGCTCCGCCGCCCGCGCAACGCCCGACTTCGCGGACTCACTCGACGGGCATGTACAGGACTGTGGTGGGTTGCGGCTGGAACGTCGCGTCGTCCGGCACGATGGTTTCCAGCCATTCCTCGAATGTTCCGACGTAGTCGGGGTTGTAGGCGTAGCCGTGGGTCAGCGCATACGCGCGCTGGTTGTCGCGCGCGCGCGTCAATCCCACGCGATGGCCGACATAGCTGATGCGGATCGCCTGGGTCGCGGGCAGTTGGCCGATTCTCACGTTGCCGGTAGGCGCCACGTCCTCGATGCTGGCGACGGGGATGCCCATCTGGAAAGTGTTGTTCTCTTCGGCCAACTCGACCACGACGCGGGTGCGCGGACCGGTCGCCACCAGGTCGTTCGCGGCGATGAATGCCTCCACTTCCTTCCACGCGGAGTCCTGGATGACTTCGGCGACTTCCCAGTCCTTGGGAATCGACGTCATCTGCGCCTCCACGTACAGCAAGGGACGCGCCTCGGTCATCACTTCCGAGATGTCCTGCTGGCTGTAGTCGACGTTGGGATACGTCGCCATGCTGGTCGCCAGCCGATTGAGGCCGGTGCGCATCAGCTCGCCCATGCGACCGTTGAGGTACAGCCCCGAGTAACGGCACAGGAGGTCCCAGCCGCATTCGTATCTGACCCTCCACACCATGCGCGTCGCGCCAGTCTTCGGCACGGTCCGCAGGCGGAACTCGGACGTCTTGTTCTTGCCGCGCCAGAAGTTGACCAGCTTCGACACGACCTTCTCGTTGGGAACCGATTCGACGATCTCGAGGCTGCCCTTGCCAACCGACTTCTCGAAACTCGTCCACGAGAACCTGGCGCCCTCGCCGGCCTTCGGTCCCGTGACCTGAAGCTTGGCGCGTGGGTCGATCGAGGTGAACGCCGACCAGTTGGCGAACTTGCGGAAGCCGTTCACGGTGTCGTAGACCTGC
>JBGTIG010000109.1:0-2244 GCA_041745755.1 Lysobacterales bacterium | reverse complement strand
GCCCGCAGCTGCTCGTCGAGGATCGCCTGCGCCTCGTCCGCGCACGACCCGCACTGCGTCGCGCAGCCGGTGGCCATGCGCAGCGCAGTAAGGTCCGACGCGCCGCGTTGCGCGGCTTCGCGGATGTCGCGATCGGTGATGCCGTTGCAGATGCAGACGTACATGCGACGATTGCACTGCAAATGCGAATCATTGTCAACAACTAGCCAGCCGATTCCCTGAACAGCGCGGGTCAGCTCGTTTTCCAGCATGGCTGGCATCCGGGGATCGTGTCCCGGCGCCCGGCGCGCTTCGAATCATGAGCCGAATCAATGGCATGAGACCCAAGAACCGTGCTGATACACGGCCCGCGAAACCGTTGCTTGCCTCCTCGTAGGCGCCGAGCTCGCTCGGCGCAGCCTCTCCCGGCTCCTCGCCAAACGCAACAAACTGCGCTGCTACAGCCCGCGAAACAGTCGCTTCCCCCTCCCTAGTAGGCGCCGAGCTCGCTCGGCGCAACCTCCCCCGCATCCTCGCCAAACGCAACAAACTGCGCTGCTACAGCCCGCGAAACCGTCGCTTCCCCCTCCCCGTAGGCGCCGAACTCGCTCGGCGCAACCTCTCCAGGATCGCCGCTCAACACATCCGGTCGCGCGGGGAATCGACCCACGGTAAACCCCGCCTGGGCGGCGGGTCGGAACGACCCGTTCAGACCGCTGCGACCAGCGCCCCCGGCGTCGCGACGACGATATTCCAGTCGGGCTCGCGCAATTCCTGCGAACACGCGAGCTCGGCCTTGACCACCAGCTGCCGCAACGCGCGCAGGTACACGTCGCGCTTGAACGCGACGACGTTGTCCACCGGGTACCAGTAGTCGACCCAGTTCCAGGAATCGAACTCGGGATGTTCGCAGGCATCGAGCCGTACGCGATCTTCAGTCGCGATCAGGCGCAACAGGAACCACACCTGCTTCTGTCCCAGGCAAACCGGCTTCTCGCGGCGACGGAGGTAGCGCGGTGGCAGGCGATAACGCAACCAGCCCGCCGTCGCACCGAGCACCTCGACGTCGGACTCGGCCAGCCCGGTTTCCTCTTCCAGCTCGCGATACATCGCCTCCAACGGCGTCTCGTCGGTGCGCATGCCACCCTGCGGGAACTGCCAGCCATCGCGCGCAATGCGCCTGGCCCAGAACAACCGTCCGTCGGCATGCATGATCACAATGCCGACGTTCGGGCGATAGCCGTCCGGATCGATCATCCGTCGAGCCCCCCTCAATCAGATGTGTCGATTCTTTCACATCGCCGTTCAGCCGGACAACCGCGTGGGCAGATTTCCCCGACCGCAGCAAACACGCAGCGCTCATCCTCAGCTCTTGCCAGAGGCAAGGCGTCACCACTGCATCCACAGCTTCGGTGTCGGTCCTGCGCCCGCAGAAGTGTCGCTGAAGTGACTGAGTAGTCCTCTTCCTCAAGCGGATGTCGCGGGGAAGGAATGCACGACTGCAGCCTCGGGCGCAGCGATCACCGGTCGCTCTTGTTGACACCACGGCCCGCGAGCGGAAGAATCGCCGCCCCTCCCGCCTGTGCTTCAATCGCCGGAATTCGCAACGGCGGATGTCCGCCGAACCCACGCGACGGGGCGGTTCGCACCAGGAGACGATGCGCCGCGAGCGCGCACCTTTGGCTATGTAGCTCAGCCGGTTAGAGCACAGCACTCATAATGCTGGGGTCGGTGGTTCGAGTCCACCCATAGCCACCATCTCGTTAGTTCTCTTTTTCCTGCTGCGTCAGGCACTTGGCGTCGCATGTGCGAGGTAAACGCCGGTCCGCCAAGGCTTGCGCATCGACGGTGTGCCCAGTTCCGTGCCCAGGAATTTGCCGCGGAAGTGGCTCACGCGTCCGAAATGACCCTCGCATGTTGTGCCCTGTCAGCCGTGCCGACCAAGAGCGTGGGGTAACGCCCGCACCAGAAATCGCGTGTACTCGTTGGCAGCTCGCGCGGCAGCTTGGACCATATCGTCGTCCGACGGGCTCCGGCCGACTTGCGCGAGAACCTCCGAGATCCAGAAGAATGCCCGAAGGATCCTAGGTGCCCTCGATGCGTACAGGGCATTCGGGTCGAGGACGACGCCATCCTGCAGCACCAGTGCGACCCGGCTGATGTCCCTGATTTCCCGCGCTGCGTCCAGACGCGAGCCAGCCGGGCTTGCCGCACCAAACTGCCCAGATGGCGGCTTGCTCCCGGCACGCCCGAGCTGGCGAACTC
>JBGTIG010000108.1:0-7378 GCA_041745755.1 Lysobacterales bacterium | reverse complement strand
GGGCGCGGCGGCGCCGGGCGGCGTCGCGGCCTCGTCCTTCTTGCCGCAGCCTGCGATTGCCAATGCAGCCGCGAGCAACAGCAACCCGCAGCGAACCATGCGCCCCGACACAGGCACTATATTCCGGCGACGTGCGCCGCCTGCGCGGCAACCGCTCTTGGACTGCCTGTACCTCATCTGCACTCCCGACAAATTCTGCGCCCCCCGGTGGCCCGACATCGGCGAATGGTCGCGGACGATGCCCGTTCACGCCACGCGACGCCGCATCCCTCACGCACGTCTTCGTCCTTGCCCGATTGCGTCAACCGCAACGGGCCGGAAGCCCCGTGGCAAACCTTTCGGCTGCCCCACCCCCGGCGCGCAACACGCAATCGCACGCATTATAGGCATGCACCGAATGGGCATGCACCGACTTTGGCGTGACTCCGGAAACAAAAAACCACCGCATCCGGGCAGACGTGCGGTGGTTCCAGAGACCTTCTTGCGATTAGCGACCGCGGCGATTTCGCGCCGCGGCCGTGGAACTTTGCCACTCGGGGCCTTGCGGCCCCTGATTCAGAACATGGATCCCATCGACAACCCACCCATAGGGGCGGGTGGCGCTGGCTTTCTGGCCGCCGGCTTTTTCTTCGCCGGCTTCTTGGCTGCCTTCTTGGTCGCCTTCTTGGTGGCCTTCTTGGCTGCCTTCTTGGCTGCCGGCTTTCTGGCGGCTTTCCGGGCGCCCTTCTTGGCGCCCTTCTTCGCTGCCTTTCTGGCTGCCGGTTTCTTGGCTGCCTTGCGCTTGGCCTTCTTCGCCGCCGGCTTTCTTGCCGACTTCTTCATGGCCTTCCTGGCCGCTGGCTTTTTGGCTGCCTTGCGCTTGGTCTTCTTGGCTGCCGGCTTTCTTGCCGACTTCTTCGCTGCCTTTCTGGCTGCCGGTTTCCTGGCCGCCTTGCGGGCTCCCTTCTTCGCCGCTGATTTCTTGGCGACTTTCCTGGCGCCCTTCTTGGCCGCCGGTTTCTTCGCTGACTTTTTGGATGCTGCTTTCTTGGTTGCCATATGTCTTCTGAGCTCCTCATCGGTTGGCAGTGATTGCCCGGTAAAAGCGTGAACGAATGCCTCGCAAAGCAGATCGCTGTTGGTCGCATGCATGAGCCTGCCAACTTGGCGACGAGTGCGCTCGTCTATCAGCAATCGGAGAAGATGGAGCGGAATAGAGACGGTGATCTTTCTCGTCTTCAGGGCCTTCCTGCCGTGATCGACGTAGGGATCCACGAATCGTTTTTCGGCCATCCTCGCCACATTGCTGACACGCTGATGAAAAATTAATCCCCACACGCTTGACTGTCAACAGGTTTCACTCGTCGCCGGGGAGGGATTTTTCGGGTGCGAGTTCCCCGATCAGGAACCGATGGTCGCCGGGGATTACCACAGCGCCTTCGATTCACTCGACGCAACGCGTGTGTGCAATGGACGTATGGACGTCCATACGACGCAGCCGTTCGAATAACGCGGAAATGCGTGCAGCCCGCCAGCAGCAAGGCTCCTGGAAATCCGGATGCTGCAATCTATAGGCAATCAGCGTGATCGAAACGCAATGGCGTGCATGCACTGCCCGGTTGGTATCTGCGCCGATCCGCATCGGCGGTCGCGCGGTGTCGGGTACCCGGAAACGACGAATTCTCAGCTTTCGGCGTCTGCGATCTTTTTTGCGAAAAGTTCCAGATCCTCGTCCGATTTGGTCTCGGTCGCGCAAACGAGGAGCGCGTCTCCCAATTCCGGATAGTCCTCGCCGAGCGCAAATCCGGCGACGATGCCGAGCGGCGCGAGGCGCTCGACGAGTTCCCGGGCAGGTCGTGCGTGCGTCATCGCGAACTCGTGGAAGTACGGCGAATCGAAACAGGGAGTCATCCCCGCGACTGTCGTCAGGCGCTCGCAAAGCGATCGCGCGTGCGCCGCGCAGACGACGGCGACACGCCTGAGGCCCTCGCTGCCCAGCATGGACATGTACAACGTCGCCGCGGTGACCAGGAGACCCTGGTTGGTGCAGATGTTCGACGTCGCCCGCGCGCGCCGGATGTGCTGTTCGCGCGCCTGCAGCGTCAGGGTGAAGCCGTCGCGTCCGTCGAGGTCGGTGGTGCGGCCGACGATGCGGCCCGGCAGGTGCCGCACCAGCTCCATCCGTGTGCACATGAAGCCGAAGTAGGGTCCCCCGGAAGAAAGCGGCACGCCGAGTGGCTGACCTTCGCCGCAGACGATGTCGGCGCCCCGCTCGCCCCATCGGCCCGGTTCCCGGAGTAGCGCGAGCGCTGTCGGGTTGACCACGCCAATCGCGAGGGCACCCTGCGCATGCGCCCAGTCGGTGAGCGCGTCGACATCCTCGATCACGCCGAAGAAGTTGGGCTGCGGAACGACCAGCGCGGTGAAGTCGACGCCAGCGGCGGCGGCTTCGCAGTCGGCCAGGCGGGTGGTGCCCGACGCGCGATCGAAGTCGACCTCGACGATCTCGATGTCCTGCAACCCCACCATGGCGCGCACCACCCGCCGGTAGGCCGGGTGGACCGCGCGCGGGATCAACACGCGGCGGCGGCTGTCGCGCTTGCGCGTCCGTTCGGCCATCAGGACTGCTTCGGCAAGCGCCGTGGCCCCGTCGTACATCGACGCGTTCGACACGGCCATGCCGGTCAGTCGCGTCATCATCGTCTGGAACTCGTAGATGAGTTGCAGCGTGCCCTGGCTCGCTTCAGCCTGGTAGGGGGTATAGGCGCTGTAGAACTCGCCGCGGGTGACGATCTCCCACACGGCTGCCGGGATGTGATGCTCGTAGGCACCGGCGCCGGCGAAGTTGAGCGGCGTACCGTCGCGAGCGGCGCGCGCGCGCATGAGCCGGGTGACGCCGGCTTCGCCGAGCCCCGCCGGAACGTTCTCGAGGCGTTCGATGAGGAGGTCCGGCGGAATCTCGTCGAACAGGTCATCGATCCGATCGACGCCTATGCGCGCGAGCATGTGCGCGACGTCGTCGGCGGTGTGCGGGATGAAAGGCATGCGCGGTTCCGGGGACTGGGAAGTACGTCGCGCGGCGCGCGTCGTTGGCGCGCCTTGCGGGCGCGCGCGGGTGGATCACCGACGCATCAGTGGTCCTCGTTCTCGATCAGATCCGCGTAATCGTTGGGTTCCAGCAAATCCGCGAATTCAGAGTCGGAGGCGGCTGCCGGCTGGATGGTGAACAACCAGCCGTCGCCGTAGGCGTCGTTGTTGATGACCTCTGGCGTATCGGCGAGATCCGAGTTCACTTCGACGATCGTGCCGGAAACTGGCGCGTAGACGTCGGATGCGGCCTTGACCGACTCGACGACGGCGCAGGCCTTGCCGGACTCGACATCGTCCCCGACATGCGGAAGCTCGACGTACACGAGGTCGCCCAGCAGCGACTGGGCATGGTCGGAGATGCCGACGCGGATCGTGCCGTCGTCCTCGATGCGGGCCCATTCGTGCGACTTCAGGAACTTCAGATCGCCGGGAATCTCTTGCATGGGGGTTTCCAGGGAACAGGGCTTGGGACGGGCCTGCAATTCTAGCCCGAACAATTCCTTGAGGTCGCGCCGACCCGGTCCGCAACCGCCGACTGACTTGAGTTTTGCGCCAAGGCGCGCGGCGCAGCGCTGTTCGCCACCCATCCGTAGCGTGAACTGTTCGGGCCAGCTGCAGCTTCGTGCCGAGGCTGTCCGCGCGTCACGCGGGTACCCGCGATCAGATACCCGCAGCAGGCTGGCCGCCCCGCACGAACGGCGGGGTCACGACGCGCAGCGGCAAGCTGCGATCGCGGATCGCCACGTGCAGGTCGTCGCCCGCCGCTGCCGGCACGCGGGCGAGCCCGATGGACTTGCCGAGGGTCGGAGCGAACGACCCCGACAGAATCCTCCCCTCACCCGCGCCACTTGCAACGATCTGGTCGTGACGCAGCACGCCTTTGTCGTCGAGCACGACGCCCACCAGTTTGCGCGGCACGCCCGCGTCGCGTTGCGCCTCCAGTGCCCCGCGACCGATGAAATCGCGATCGGCATCGAACGCGACCGTCCAGGCGAGACCCGACTCGAGCGGCGTCGTGGACTGGTCCATGTCCTGACCGTAGAGGTTCATGCCCGCTTCCAGCCGCAGGGTGTCGCGCGCGCCGAGTCCGGCGGGCTTGACGCCAGCGGCGAGCAAATCCCGCCAGAACCCGACGGCGCGGTCCGCGGGCATCACGATCTCGTAACCCTCCTCGCCCGTGTAACCGGTTCGCGCGATGAAGAGGCCGCCGCTCGAGAGGGCGCCGAAGCGGACCAGGCGCGTGGCGCCATCGCGTGCCTCCGCGGGGAGTACCCCGTGCACGCGCTCACGCGCGGTCGGACCCTGCACGGCGATCATCGCGAGTTCGTCGCGGACGTCGACCTCGACGTCGAAACCTGCGGCATGCCGGGTGATCCAGTCGACGTCCTTGTCGCGCGTCGAGGCGTTGACCACGAGCCGGAAGAATCCGTCGTCCAGGTAGTACACGATGAGGTCGTCGATCACACCGCCCTGCTCGTCCAGCATGCAGGTGTAGAGCGCCTTGCCTGGCTTTGCCAGCTTGTCGACCGAATTGGCGACGAGACGGCGCAGGAATTCGCGCACGCGGGCACCGCGGAGGTCGATCACCGTCATGTGCGATACATCGAACATGCCGGCGTCTCGGCGCACCTGATGATGTTCCTCGACCTGCGAGCCGTAGTTGATGGGCATGTCCCATCCGCCGAAGTCCACCATGCGCGCGCCGAGAGCGCGGTGTTCGGCGTTCAGGGGGGTGCAGTTGATCATGCGGCCAATGCTACTCGGCGACCCTGACGTTGAGCGTCATCCCGTCCACGGATTCGACCACCACGCGCGTGCCAACCGGTGCATCGGTGCCGCGTACCGTCCAGCGCGCGTCGCCGATCTGCACCTTGCCGAGTCCATCGACGATGGGTTCGAGCAGCGGCACGGTGAGGCCGATGAGCTGCAGGCCGCGCTTGTTGAGCAGGGGCTGGTCGCTGACGCGACCCTTGCCGCGCAGGAACCTCCAGTAGACGCCGACGCTGACGAACGCGAGCACGCCGAAGATGACGGCCTGCCAGAGGTAACTCATGCCGGCGCCAGTGAGCAGCAGGATCACCCCCATCGCGGCGGCGGCGATGCCGAGCCACAGCATGAAGACGCCGGGCGCAAGTATTTCGCCCACGATCAGCAGCAGGGCTACTGCCCACCAGAAGTAAACGATTTTCGGCATGGCGCCAGATTCCTGCGGGATGCGGTCAGGACGCGTTCGGATCGCGCGTGGTCATGCGGTCTTCCGGAGGCGTTCCCCGCTGCTGGCGACCGCGCGTCGCTTCGCTGCGCGCGTCACTGCGGCTCAACGCCTCCTTGCCGATCTCCGCGATTCCCGCGAGGCTGCCCAGGATCCCGGTTGCCTCCATCGGCAGCAGCATGAGTTTCTGGTTGGGCGAATGGGCGAAGGCCTTGAGCGCCTCGATGTACTTGTCGGCGACGAAATAGTTGATCGCCTGCATGTCGCCCTTCGCGATCGCCTGCGACACCATCATGGTGGCCTTGGCTTCCGCCTCTGCCAGTCGCTCGCGCGCCTCGGCTTCACGGAACGCCGCCTCGCGCTTGCCTTCGGCCTCCAGCACCGCGGCCTGCTTCTCGCCCTCGGCGCGCAGGATCTCGGCCTGCCGCAGACCCTCGGCTTCGAGAACCGCCGCGCGCTTTTCGCGCTCGGCCTTCATCTGGCGCGCCATCGCGTCGACCAGATCGCGCGGTGGCTGGATGTCCTTCAATTCGATGCGATTGACCTTGAGGCCCCAGGGGTGGGTCGCCTCGTCGACGACCTTGAGCAGCTTGGCGTTGATCTCGTCGCGCTTGGACAGCGACTCGTCGAGATCCATCGAACCGATCGAGGTGCGGATGTTGGTCATCACCAGGGCGATGATCGCCTGCTGCAGGTTCGAGACCTCGTACGCCGCCTTGGCGGCGTCGAGGATCTGGAAGAACACCACGCCATCGACCTTGACCAGGGCGTTGTCCTTGGTGATGACTTCCTGCGAAGGCACCTCGAGGACCTGCTCCATCATGTTCATCTTGCGACCGACGGTCTGGATCCACGGCAGCAGCAGCGCGAGGCCCGGCGAGAGCGTATGCGTGTACCGGCCGAATCGCTCGACGGTGTACTCGTAGCCCTGCGGCACGACGCGCACGCCCTTGAGCAGCGTGACCACCACGAACGCAAGAACGATGAAACCCAGAAATCCGCCGAATTCCATTGCCGCTCTCCCCCGTCTGTGCAGTCCGCGAGTATAACCCGGCCCCCTTCCGGGCCCCTGTCCCGCCCGCAGGCATCGCACGGCTATTTGGAGGACCCTGCAACCTTTCGGGCAGCCGGCGCATCCTAGGCAATGTGAGCAGCGCGTTCGCCGTTGAAACTTCCCCCGAGCTACTCGCCGGCCTGCGTCGGCGCGAGTCGGCGGCGTTCGCGACGCTTTACGGAATGTTCGAGCGACCGATCCACAACCTGGCCTGGCGAATGCTCGCCGATCGCGAGGATGCGCGTGAAGTCCTGCAGGACACCTTCCTGCAGGTACACACGCGCATCGATCAGTACCGCGGCGATGCGCCGTTCTGGTCCTGGCTCCGGAAAATCGCCGTGAACGTGGCGTTGATGCGGTTGCGGTCGGGCCGGCCCCCGCACGGCGAACTGGATGACGAGATGCCCGGCGAAGCCTCCTCGCTGCCCGACTGGATCGATCTGGAGCAAGGGCTCGCGCAGCTGTCCCCGCAGACGCGAAGCGTGCTCTGGCTCCATCTCGTCGAAGGCTACAGCCACGAGGAGATTGCGCAGGAGTTCGGTCGCAGCTTGAGTTTCTCGAAGTCGCAGGTGCAGCGCGGCGCGCGGCGCTTGCGGGAGTTGATGCGCAATCCCGGTGAAGAGCCGCCGAAACAGGAGTTGCGACATGCAGTCGCCTGAAGTCACACATCTGACGGAAAAGTCCGAGCTCGAAAGCCTGGCGAGGGCGTTGCGCGCCTTGCCGCAGGTCGAGCCTGAAGCCTCATCGTGGGAGCGGATCGCGCCGCTGCTGCCGGGGGCGTGCGGCGCCGGTCGTCCGCGTCGGACCGACCTTCGGGAAGTGCTGAACGCGATCCGGTATCTGGTGCGCACGGGGTGCGGGTGGCGGATGCCGCCGAAGGACTTTCCGCCATGGCAGACGGTGTACTGGTGGTTCCGCCGCCTGATCCGGCTGACGCTGTTCGCGACGATCCACGAGCTCGCGGTGATGCTCGACCGCCAGCGCGCGGGCCGAACGGAGGCGCGGCCGGCGGGGGTGTAGTTGACGGCGGCTGATGATGCGGC
>JBGTIG010000107.1:0-3086 GCA_041745755.1 Lysobacterales bacterium | reverse complement strand
TACGTCGCACCCGGCTCTGCGCGCGCGACGGGCGCCGTGCCGCAGCCCCCGAGGGCCACCATCGCACCCGTCGCAACGATGAGGGACATCAGCGGCAGGCGGCTGGTCATTGCAATGGCATGCCTTCCAGCAGTCGTCGTGCCGTCCTGTCGGCACCCGGGGCGTCGCGCAGATCGCCACCCGGGTCCACGAGGGTGTTGAACCAGACGACCCGCCCGTCGCGAAGGTCCACCAGGGAGGCGAAACCGGTCTGCACCCCGCCGGACATACCCACGCCGACCAGCGCGCCGACCACCATGAGCGCGGCGCGTCCGCTGCTCGTGTAGCTGTCGCGTATCGTCACGAACAGGGCGTAGTCGGCACGGGTCGCCTCGCGCAAGACGGAGACGCCACGTCCGAGCGTCCAGTCGAAGGTCCGGCCCTTGCTCGGCAGTCGACCGCTGCCATTGCCACTCCCATGAACGACGATGCTGCCCCCCACCGCACGATGCAGATGCACCAGTTGTCGCATGCGCGCAGCCGCGGGCAGGTCGTCCGGGACCTCGAAACTCGCGAATGCCAGGGCGCCCCGCCCGGCGAGCTCTCGCTCAAGCGCCGCGGGCAGCTCCGTGCGCGCCCGTTCGGTCCAGTCGGCGCGCGGTTGCGGCACGCCGCCAGCCGACACTTGCGAAAGTTCGATATCCGGATCGATCAGCACGACGGAGCCGCTGACCACTTCGCCCGCGGCGATGGCGCTGTCGGCCACGCGGCTCCTGGAGGTGGCGCAGCCGCCCACGAACGCAATGACGGCGCACGCGACGCACAGGCGCTGGACTCTCATGGCGGATATCGTAACGGCAAGTGCAACGACTTCCGTACCGGGTCGGACGAGTCGCTGTGATAACGTGAGCGGCTTGCGAAAAGGCCGTCCGGGGTTGTCGATGCCGAAGCTTGCAGCGCGTGTGGGACGCGCGAGACCGAGCGCGATCATGCTGGTCGCGGAACGCGCCCGGCGACTGAAGTCCGAAGGTCGGGACATCATCAACTTCTCGATCGGCGTACCGAATTTTCTCCCGGGAGACCACGTGTACGCGGCAGCGCGCGACGCGCTGGCGAACGACTCCGGGCAGTACGGCAACAACCGTGGCAGCGAGGCGCTGCTCGACGCGTTCATTGCGCACATGGCTGCCGTCGGGATGGTGGGATACACCCGCCGTGACGTCGCCACCGGCATCGGCGCCAAGCACATCCTGTACACGCTTGCCGAGGTCCTGCTCGATGCCGGCGATACGATTGCGTTCGCGACGCCCTACTGGACGAGCTACCTCGATATCGCCGAGATCGTGGAGGCCCGCGTCCAGCTGCTTCCCTGCCCATCCGAGCAGAACTACAAGCTCCTGCCCGGGCAGCTCGGTGCAGCGCTGCGCGAGAAGCCCAGGGTGTTCCTGTTCAACAATCCGTCGAATCCGACCGGGATGGTGTATTCGAAGGACGAGATCGCGGCGCTGGCCGAAGTGCTGGCCGAGTTTCCCGAAACCTGGATCGTCACCGATGACATCTACAACCGCATGGTGTTCGACCAGGTCGGCTACCACAACTTCGTGATGGCGCGTCCGGAGCTTCGCGATCGCCTGATATTCGTGGATTCGATTTCCAAGACCTACGGGATGCCGGGATGGCGCGGGGGATTCATGGCAGGTCCCGAGAACGTGGCGCAGGCGGTAGCGACCATGAACTCCAATCACATCACCTGCCTGCCCGAAGTCGTCGCCGCCGCCGCGACGGCCGCGCTGGCGGGGCCGCAGGATGTGCCGAAGTCGAAGTGCCGGGAATTCGAGGCCAAACGCGACCAGGTGCTCGCCGTGATGGATTCGCTCGAGGGCGTCATCTGTCCGCGACCCCAGGGCGCCTTCTACGTATTTCCGGATATCAGCTGCGCTTTCGGCAGGACGCACGGGCCGAGCGGCATGAAGATCGGCAATGACCTCGACTTTTGCAATGCGCTGCTCGAAGCCAAGGGCGTCGCCTGCGTGCCCGGATCGGCGTTCGGGGAGCCGCGCGCACTGCGCATCAGCTACACCTGTCCGACTGCGCAACTTGCGCCAGGTCTCGATCGTTTCCGCGAGTTCTTCGCGGAGCTGCGATGAGCGGGGCGGGTCCGTGATCTCTGGTTTTCGACGCAAGGGGGTTCGAGAATGAAATCGCCAGTTCGTGTTGCCGTCACCGGCGCAGCGGGACAGATCGGCTATGCGCTGCTGTTCCGCATTGCGGCCGGCGAGATGCTGGGCGCCGATCAGCCGGTGGTGCTGCAGATGCTGGAACTGCCCATCGACAAGGCGCAGGCCGCGCTTCGCGGCGTCATGATGGAACTTGAGGACTGCGCGTTCCCGCTGCTCGCCGGAATGGTCGGAACCGACGATCCCGAAGTCGCGTTCAAGGATGCGGACATCGCCCTGCTGGTCGGCGCCAGACCGCGGGGGCCGGGCATGGAACGCAAGGACCTGCTGCTCGAGAACGCGAAGATTTTCACCGGTCAGGGCCGGGCGCTCGGCAAGGTGGCGTCGCGAAACGTCAAGGTGCTGGTGGTGGGCAACCCCGCCAACACCAATGCCTACATCGCCATGAAGTCGGCACCCGAACTGCCGGCCAGGAATTTCACCGCGATGCTCCGCCTCGATCACAATCGCGCGCTCTCGCAACTCGCGGGCCGGACGGGCAAGGCGGTGGGGGACATCGAGGGACTCATTGTCTGGGGCAACCACAGCCCGACCATGTATCCCGACTACCGCTTCGCCACGGTCGACGGCCAGCCAGTCGCCGCCATGATCGATGACGAGTCCTGGAACGCCGATGCATTCATCCCCCAGGTGGGCAAGCGCGGCGCCGCCATCATCGAGGCGCGCGGCTCTTCCTCGGCGGCGTCGGCAGCGAACGCCGCGATCGACCACGTGCGCGACTGGATGCTCGGCAGCGACGGCAAGTGGGTGACCATGGGCGTTCCGTCGGACGGCAGCTACGGGATCCCCGAGGGCATCATCTACGGGGTGCCGGTGATCACTGCCAATGGCGAGTACAGCCGCGTCGAAGGCCTGGAGATCGACGAGTTC
>JBGTIG010000106.1:0-1862 GCA_041745755.1 Lysobacterales bacterium | reverse complement strand
ACGGGCCGATGCCGCGGCAGAACAGCGGCCGCACGTACGCGGGCACGAAGCCGGGAAACGCGAATGCATCGGCGAGACCTTCGTCCAGCGCCACCTGCCGGATGTTGTTGCCGTAGTCGAAGGTCGGCACGCCCATCCGCTCAAACGCCAGCATCGCCTCCACGTGCACCCGCATGGAGGCGCGTGCCTCGCGTTCCACGCGTGCGGGATCCTCGGTCTGTGCGCGCAGCCAGTCTTCGACAGTCCAGCCGATCGGCAGGTACCCATGCACCGGATCGTGCGCGCTGGTCTGGTCCGTCACGGCGTCGGGCCGGATGCCGCGGCGCACGAGCTCCGGCAGGATTTCCGCGGCGTTGCCGAGCAGCGCGACGGATACCGCCTCGCCGGCCGCGACGTGTCGGCCGATGCGCATGAGCGCGTCGTCGAGATCCTGCGCCTGCACGTCGACGTAACGCGTCTGCAGTCGCATGTCGATGCGGCTCTGCTGGCACTCGATGGTGAGCGAACTGGCGCCGGCGAGCGATGCCGCAAGCGGTTGTGCGCCGCCCATGCCACCAAGGCCCGCAGTCAATATCCAGCGGCCGCCAAGCTCACCCCCGTAGTGCTGGCGGCCCATCTCCACGAACGTCTCGTACGTGCCCTGCACGATGCCTTGCGAGCCGATGTAGATCCACGAGCCTGCCGTCATCTGGCCGTACATCATGAGCCCGGCGCGATCGAGCGCGTGGAAGTGCGCCCAGGTCGCCCAGTGCGGTACCAGGTTGGAATTCGCGATCAACACGCGTGGAGCGTCGGCGTGCGTCCGGAACACGCCGACAGGCTTTCCGGATTGCACGAGCAGGGTCTCGTCGTCCTCGAGCGCACGCAGTACCTCGAGGATCCGGTCGAAGCTCGCCCAGTCGCGCGCGGCGCGGCCGATACCGCCGTACACAATGAGAGCCTGCGGATTCTCGGCGACCTCGGGATCGAGGTTGTTCTGCAGCATGCGGAACGCGGCTTCGGTCAGCCACGATTTGCAGTGCAGCGTGGACCCCCGCGGAGCACGGATGACGCGCGACGCATCGAATCTCGGATCTGCCATGTCGCCTGCCCCGTCGCCCCGAACAAGGATTATCGCGGCAAACCGCGTCGCACCCGCTGCCTGCGCCCACGCGCTGTGGGACCCGCGGCATTCATGGCCGAAAATGGCGAGTGCGCTGCCCGCCCGTGCGTATGATTGCGCCATGTCCAGCCGACCCCTTCCGTCCGTCGAAATCTGTGATCGCGCCCGCGCGTCGCGCGATGCGCGCTTCGACGGCCTGTTCTTCACCGCCGTGCGCAGCACCGGCATCTATTGCCGGCCCGTCTGCCCGGCACCGACGCCGAAGCGCGAGAATGTCGAATATTTCGCCAATGCCGCAGCGGCACACGCCGCCGGCTACCGGCCGTGCCTGCGCTGCCGACCGGAACTGTCGCCGGAAGCGCGCGGCGCGGATCGCGACGATGCCGTCGAACGCGCGCTGGCACTGATCGGCACCGGAGAGATCGAAGAACCGTCGGTGGACGCGCTCGCACGGGCGGTGGGTCTCAGCACGCGCCACCTGCGCCGGCGATTCGTCGACGTCACCGGCGCGACGCCCATCGCCGTGCACTCCACGCGCCGGCTGCTGCAGGCGAAACAGTTGCTCACGGAAACCTCGATGCCGATCACGCAGGTCGCGCTGGCGGCCGGCTTCAACAGTCTGCGGCGCTTCAACGCGGCATTTCGCGACGGCAACGGCATGCCGCCGACGGCCATCCGGCGCCTGCGCACCGCGCCGGTGTCTGGGGAGCTGACGCTGCGATTGGCGTACCGCCCGCCGCTGGCGTTCGGGCAGATGCTG
>JBGTIG010000105.1:0-4557 GCA_041745755.1 Lysobacterales bacterium | reverse complement strand
GCGCAACCTCACGGACAAGCTGTACAAGACCGACGCGCAGGAATTCTCGAGCGTCGGCAACATCCAGACTGCTTACTACGGCTGGCCGCGCCAGATCTACGCCGCGGTGCGCTTCAACTTCTGAGCAATCGACGATCGTCGCGCAAGGATCGCGAGACGTCTTCCGGAATCTTTTCGCACTTGTGGCGCAAGGCCGTCGCCACTGCGCCCGCGATTGCCGCGGCAGCTGCCTCAGGCGATGAGGAACGGCGTGGTTTTCAATGGACTCCCGCACACCCGCGAAACACCGAAGCCACGAGGCGCGACTACCGATGATCTCGATGCGCTTGAACGTCTTCCTCGGGGCTCTGCTGGTCGCCAGTTGTGGCCAGAATGCGCCGTCGCTGCCCGCGCTCCAGATAGACGCCGACCGCGTCACCGTGTCGGGCTTCTCGTCGGGGGCGATCATGGCCCAGCAGGTGCACTTCGCCTGGTCGGACGTGATCGACGGGGCCGGCATCATTTCAGGTCCGCCGTACGGTTGCGCCGAGGGAAAACTGGACACCGCACTCGATCGTTGCCTGGCGCCAAAGGGCAAGGGTCCGGATCCCGCTGCGCTCGCCGCTGTCGCGCGCGACCGGGCCGCGAAGGGACTGATCGATCCGCTCGCGGGACTGGCCGGCGATCGGGTCTGGATCTTCCATGGCTCGACCGACTCGATCGTCGCCGAGTCCGTTGTCGCCGCGAGTACGGCATTTTACGATACCCTCGGCGGCGCCACTGTCGAGAGTGATTTCTCGCACGCGGCCGCGCACGTCTTTCCCACCCTCGCATCGGGGGGAGATTGCGCCGTGAGCGCATCGCCCTACATCGGGCGATGCAAGTTCGACACCGCCGGCGAGATTTTCCGTCGCGTGGTCGGTGACGTCGACGCGCCTGCCGCGCAGGCCTCCGGGCAGCTCGTACGCTTCGACCAGCGTTCGTTCGCTGCCGACGGGGCCGATCCCAGCCTCGGTGATGCGGGTTACATCTACGTGCCGCAGCAATGCAGCAAGGGTGCCTGCGGCCTGCACATCGCCTTCCACGGTTGCCAGCAGTCTGCCGACGAGATCGGCGACGCGTTCGCGACGCAGGCGGGCTACAACGCCTGGGCCGACGCCGCCGGCGTCGTCGTCCTCTACCCGCAGGCGAGTTCCAGCATCATCCCGCTCAACCCGAAAGGGTGCTGGGACTGGTGGGGTTACACCGGCCCGGAGTACGACACGCGGCAGGGTGCGCAGCTCCGCTGGCTCGCGAACGTGCTCGCGGCGCTGGGCGTGAAGGTCTGACCAGGTCCGTCCAGGATTTCCAGAGTCGCGGGCAGCGGGCAGACGCAACCCAGGATCCAGTATGAGCCAGCCGCACGTCGACCTGTACTGGCGCAGCAACGATGGCCTGCGCCTGCACGCACGCGACTATCGACCGACCGCCGAGTCCAGGCTTCCCGTGTTCTGTATTCCTGGCCTAACGCGCAACGCCACCGATTTCGAAAGTCTCGCGCGCTGGATCACGGAGCGCGGCCGGCGCGTCCTCGCGATCGACCTGCGCGGCCGCGCGGGTTCCGATCGCGATCCGGATGCGAAGCACTACAGCGTTCCGAACTACGTGTCCGATGTACTCGCACTGATGCGCGATCACGATATTCCGCGCGCCGTCTTCGTGGGCACGTCGCTGGGTGCGCTAGTGACGATGGCCGTAGCCTCCAGGCGCAACGACGCGGTCACCGCCGCCGTACTCAACGACGCAGGTCCCGAGGTCGGTCGTGCAGCGCTCGCGCGTATCGGCGCCTATGCCGGCAAGGCCGTCGCGCCCATGACCCGCGAGGAGAGTGCTGCCTATGCGCAGCGCGTCGGTGCCATCGCGTTTCCCAACTACGGTGAAGCCGACTGGCAAGCGATGGCGGCGCGGATGTTCCGCGAACGCGACGACGGACTGTTCGAACCCGACTATGACCCGAAGATCGTCCGCACTGCGAGTCCGCTGCTGCTGCGCCTCACAAGGCCGCTGATGTGGATGGCGTTCAAGCGTCTGGCTCGCAGTCGGCCGACGCTGCTGCTGCGCGGCGCGCTGTCGGACGTGCTCGAACGTGGACTGGTAGAGCGCATGGCGCGGTCTGCCCCATCGATGCAGGTGGTGGAGATCCCGGAGGTCGGACATGCGCCCGACCTTTCCGAGCCGCAGGCCCGCGCCGCCATTGACGCGCTGCTGTCGGACTCCCCATGAGCATAGTCCGATGTGTCCCTGGCACACCGGATTCGTCGGAGCGATGCGGCATCAAGCGCAATGTCGGGAGCGGCATTGCATTCGTCTGATACTGCCGCGCCGCGCGACGACGTGGCGACAGCCGGCAATGTCCCTCAAGCATTGCGCGCCCGGCTTGAGCTCGTCGACTCCCCAGGTGCGTGGATCGCCATCGAGCAATCCCGCATCGATGCATTTGCGCATTGCACGGGCGACGACTACTGGCTGCACACCGATCCGGCGCGCGCCCGTCGCGAGGGTCCGTACGCCGGCACGATCGCGCACGGCTTCCTCCTGTTGTCCCTGATTGCGGGCGAGGGTGCGATCCACCTCGATTCCGTTCCCGGCGTCGCACACGTCCTCAACTACGGGCTCGATCGCGTCCGCTTCATCACCCCGGTCATGTCCGGTGCGCGCGTGCGCATCCACACCCGCGTCGATGATCTGGCTGAGAAGGAGCCCGGCCGCTGGCTGCTTCGCCAGGAGAAGCGGATCGAAGTCGAGGGAGAGTCACGCCCGGCGCTGGTGGCGACCCATCTCGTGATGTTCCTGTCGGCCTGACGTCGCGGGAATCCCCGTCGCCCCGGCGCGCGCATTGGACGTTTGTACAGTGGGACAAACACGCGCCAGCCAAGACACTGCACACCGGCGTTCGCGCAAGGCGAGGGAATGGCGTTTCTGATCGTGCTGGGCGCGCTCGCCTTTCTCATGTTCGTGGCCTATCGCGGCCACAGCGTGATCCTGTTCGCGCCGATCGCAGCGCTCGGGGCGGTACTGCTGACCGATCCATCGCTGGTCGCGCCGATGTTCACCGGCCTCTTCATGGACAAGATGGTCGGGTTCCTCAAACTCTACTTCCCGGTATTCCTGCTGGGCGCCGTGTTCGGCAAGCTGATCGAGATCTCGGGTTTCTCGAAGTCGATCGTCGCGTCCACGATCCGGTTGTTCGGCGCCAAACGCGCCATGCTCTCCATCGTCGTGGTGTGCGCGCTGTTGACCTACGGCGGGGTCTCGCTGTTCGTGGTGGTGTTCGCCGTGTATCCGTTCGCGGCGGAGCTGTTCCGGCAGAGCAATATTCCCAAGCGCCTCGTGCCAGGCACGATCGCGCTCGGCGCGTTCACCTTCACCATGGATGCGCTGCCGGGTTCCCCGCAGATCCAGAACATCATTCCCACGGCGTTCTTCGGCACCAGCACCTGGGCTGCTCCGTGGCTCGGCACGATCGGCGGGATCTTCATCGCGATACTCGGAATGAGCTACCTCGAATGGCGGCGGCGACGTGCGGCCGCTGCAGGCGAGGGATACAGCATCGATGCCGAGGGCAGCGACCTGGTCAACGAACCGGCGGCATTCGCCGGCGGGCCGCTTGCCAATCCGTTCATCGCGATCCTGCCGCTGGTCCTGGTGGGTGTCAGCAACAAGCTTTTCACGACATGGATCCCGCGCGTCTACGGCACCAGTCATTCGTTCGACCCGGCGGTGATCGGTGATGCGGCGCCCGTCGTGCAGGAAGTGACGAAGGTCGCTGCCATCTGGGCGGTCGAAGGTGCCCTGCTGGTGGGCATCCTCACGGTGATGGCGTTCGCGTGGCGACCGGTGTTCACGGGTTTTGCGAGCGGCACGCGCGCAGCCATTGGTGGTGCCTTGCTGGCCTCCATGAACACGGCGTCCGAGTACGGCTTCGGCGCGGTCATCGCCGCCTTGCCCGGATTCCTCGTGGTCGCCAATGCGCTCAGCGCGATCCCGGACCCGCTCGTAAACGAAGCCGTGACGGTCACTGCGCTCGCGGGCATCACGGGCTCCGCCTCGGGCGGCATGAGCATCGCGCTCGCGGCGATGGCGGAGACCTTCATGGCCAACGCGCAGGCCGCGGGCATCCCGATGGAAGTGCTGCACCGGGTCGCGGCGATGGCATCCGGTGGCATGGACTCGCTACCGCACAACGGCGCGGTGATCACGCTGCTCGCGGTGACGGGCCTCACGCACCGGCAGGCTTACAAGGACATCTTCGCGATCACGATCATCAAGACCCTCGCGGTGTTCGTCGTCATCGGCGTTTTCTACGCCACCGGCATCGTGTAGCGCTAGCGGCGGGAGACCTGGCGCGAAACGATTTCGAATGCCGCACCCAACGCGGTGCCCAGCGCAAGTCCCATCGCGAGTTGATCGAACGCGGTTCCCAATGCGACGCCGATGCCGGCGCCAATCGCGATGCCGGCGCCAGCGTGCGAATCACGCTTGGCGGGCTTCTGCTCGTTGCTCATTCGAGATCTCCTGCAGTGCTCGGTTGTTGATGGT
>JBGTIG010000104.1:0-2165 GCA_041745755.1 Lysobacterales bacterium | reverse complement strand
CTCAAAGTCATTGACACGCTCCGGTTGGGGCAAGCGACTTGTCCAAGCTGTTCGAGTGGGCGCTGCACTGCGACCTTGATGAGGCCCAGCGGGCGAAGTGGGAAGCGAATCTTGCAGACACCTTTCCATGGGACGCAGACGTCGCGGCGCGGCTGGTTTCGTCGGACTGGACTCCGTCGCCGACGGCCATCGAGTGGATACGCCAACTTGCACAGTCGGGGAGGCTAGCCGGAAAAGTACTCAGCGAAAGGCTCACGCGCCGGCCGGACGAGTTCCAGAGTTGGTTCGACCGCCTTCCGGAGGAGGATTGCGCCGCGGTGCTGGCGAGGAGGTTTCCAAAAATCCATCAGGTCGTGGCATTCCTGGAGTCTCAGGGTACACCGGCCCTGTGGCGGAGTGCACTTGCGGCCCGAGCCGTTGCGATTGATCTAGAGACCGATGGGAACAGCATTTGGGAAGTGGGGGTCGCGAATGCCACTCGACCCCACCTTCTCCTCGCACGCGATGATCCCGCCGACGGAGCGTGTCAATGACTTTGAGACACCAGGATGCATTTATTTAGTGTCGAAGGATCGAGTGTTGTGTTGGCAGCGGTCTCCGGTAGGGGTGGGTTGATCCAGGCGGCGGTCGGCAGCGTGGGTGGTCGCGGAATTTTGCCCTTGAAGCGTTTTGGATTGGCCAAGAAGGCGACCTTGAGGGTGCCGGCGCGTTGCTGAAAGATGGTTGGCGCGCGACCGTAGTGAACCGCCTCGGGCGTCATGTAGCCGATCCCGGAGTGGCAGTGGGTGCCGTTGTACCAGTGGAAGAATTGCTGGCAGTGGGCGCGCGCATCCTCAATGCTGCCGAAACGTTCGGGGAAGTCGGGACGGTATTTGAGCGTTTTGAATTGCGCTTCGGAATACGGGTTGTCGTCTGAGACGTGGGGCCGGCTGTGGGTCTTGGTCACCTCCAGGTCGACCAACAACGCGGCCACCGGTTTGCTGCGCATACTGGTGCCGCGATCGGCGTGCAGGGTGAGCGTGCCGGGAGCGATGTTGTGTTTGGCCACGGTGTCGGCGATCAGCTGCTCGGCCAAGTGAGCGGCTTCCCGCAGCGCGATCATCCAGCCCACGACATAGCGGCTGAAGATATCGAGGATCACGTACAGGTGATAGCAGCTCCATTTGATCGGACCCTTGAGCTTGGTGATATCCCAACTCCAGACTTCGTTGGGCTGCAGGGCCAGCAGCTCGGGCTTGGCATAGGCCGGATGGACGCGCTGGTTGCGCCGCTCGCGGGACTGTTCGGAGGCGGCGAGCAGACGGTACATGGTGCGCACCGAGCCCAGGTAGCGACCCTCATCGAGCAGCGTGGCGTAGATGGTGCGCGGGGCGCAGTCGGCAAAGCGTTCGCTGCAGAGAACCTCGAGCATGGCCCGCCGTTCGAGTTCACTCAAGGCGAGCGGCGCACGCGGTCGCGGTTGGGGTTGCCGCAGTGGGCACAGCAGGCGCCGGCGCTGGAGGTTATCGCGATAGATCCCCGCCCGGTTGATCCGCAAGGCCGCGCAGGCGGGGGCCAGTCCGATGTCGAGCGCCAAGACGTTGAGTGCGCTCATCAGGATTTCTCGTCCAGGTCCTCGGCCGTGGGCAGGCCGAGTAAGGTACAGAGTTTTTTTTGGACATCGATGATGGTGTGGGCCTGGGCCAACTTGCGGCGCAGGCGCTCATTGTCTTTGGTCAACTCCGCCACCCGCCGGCCTTCGGCGATACCCGGATCCGCTTTGCGTCCGCGCTTGCGCGGTGCCAGCGCGACCCGTTCAGCAGCCTCGCGCTGCTTACGCCACGTCGCCAGTTGGGAGGAATAGATGCCCTCGCGCCGCAACAGCGCACCGATCGCACCGGCTTCGCTACAGCGATCCGCCGCGGCCAGGATGCGGTGCTTCTCTTTGCTGGAGAACTGGCGCCGTTTGGCGGTGGCCGCGACTTCCGGATCGGGTACCGGACGCGAATCAGCGGTTACCGCTTCCGTCGCGGTCCGGACTCCTCGCAACCCGTCATCCATCGCCACCAGACGTGGTTCATTCATCAATGCTTTCGTTTTCTTGTGAAGATCAGCCATGATTCAATCCTACCTTTGGACTCAAATTCATTGAAGGTAGGTGTCTCACGTCATATTGGCACAGGGGG
>JBGTIG010000103.1:0-6039 GCA_041745755.1 Lysobacterales bacterium | reverse complement strand
ATCGGCTTCGGCGAGGACCTGGCCGGCAATCTTTACATCGCGGTGCAGAACGGCGCGGTGTACCAGTTCTCCAGCGCAAGTTTTTCGGAGATCATTTTCGCCAACGGCTTCGAATAGGCAGCTTGGTGCCGGGGATCGAAGGTGTACCTTGTCAGGGTTTTCGCGAAACGGCTCGTGACCCGGCTGCTTGGGAGCGGAGAACTTAACAGCCCTGGCGTGGAACCTCTGCCTAGTGGTGCGAGGTTTGTCCCGACGTAGAGGAGCAGCCGCCAACGAAACGAGCTTGCCGGCATCGCTCCCGGTCATTCCCGGCCGAAAGGGCCTAGGCCATACTCAGGCGCGAAGCACCTTTTGCTGAGCGGGCCGACCGGCTCGAACTGCACGCGAATCCGATCTCACAGCAGAGGGATTCGGTGCTGGTAAGCACTCTCCTCGGCGAGCGATCTCACTGCGGAGAGGCTTCGCGCAGCGCGATGGCCTGTATGCCGTCGGCGCCGAGCTGGCGTTTGGCGCCATCGAGATCCTGCGCATTGTCGTACGGGCCGACGCGCACGCGAAACCAGGTTGCCCCGTTGATGTTGACCTGCGTGACGCCCGCGCGCATGCCCGCCAGCGCGAGCTTCGCCTTCATCGCGTCGGCGTCGCCGGCATCGCGGAACGATCCGGTCTGCAGGAAGTAGCGCGAGGTCGAGGCCACGGCCGGGTCGCTCGGAGCCGGCGGTGGCGCCGCCGCCTGCTCGGTCAATTCGGCGTCGGGAATCACCTGGTCGAGTTCGGGCAGCACGGTGTAGAAATCGTATTTCGGGCGCACGGGTTCGGCGGGCTCCGGGGCCACGCCTGGATCGCCCTCGGGCGGCGCCGCCGCGGCTGGATTGGGCAGTGGCCGGGGGAGGTCGGCGAGGAACGGCAGGTGCGCGCGGAGATCGATCACGGTCGCGGCGACGATCCCGATCGCGAAACCCGCGAGCAACTGCCACCACGCCGGCCTGAACCCGTCGCTCCGGTCGTGATATGCCGCCTGTCGGGGTCGCCTGTTGCCTGCTGCCATCACATGGTCTCCGGTGCGCTCGCGCCGATGAGCGCGAGTCCGCCGGCCAGCGGTCCGCGCACACCCGCACAAAGGTACAGGCGGGCGTGGCGCAGGTCGTCGTCGTGCGCGCCCAGTATCGGCACGGCATTGTAGAAACTGTGGAACGCGGCGGCGAGTTCGCGCAGCGCCGCGAACACGATCTGGGGCGAGCGCAGGTCTGCCGCCGTCGCCAGCGTCTCCGGCCAGTGCATGAGCCAGTCCAGCAGCTCCCGTTCCTGGGGCTCGACGAGTCGCGCCGCCGCCGCCGCGCCGAGGTCCGCGTCGAATTCAAGCGACTTCTCCCGCATCTGCCGGAACAGGGCGGCAATGCGTGCGTGCGCGTACTGCACGTAGTAGACGGGATTCTCGTTCGACTGCGAGCGCGCCAGATCGAGGTCGAAATCCAGGTGCTGCTCATGCCCGCGCAGCACGTAGAAGCAGCGCGCCGCATCCACGCCCACGTCCTCGCGAAGCTGCCGCAGCGTGACGAACGAGCCCGCCCGCGTCGACATCTGCACCCTCTGGCCGCGCTCCATGAGGATCGCGAACTGCACCAGCAGCACTTCCACGCGATCGGGATCGATCCCGAGGCCCCGCGCCGCGGCCTTCAGGCGCGCGACGTAGCCGTGATGATCGGAACCCAGTAGGTACAGCGCGCGCGCAAATCCGCGTTCGAACTTGTCGTTGAGATACGCGATATCCGAAGCAAAATACGTCGTGGCGCCGTTCTCGCGCACCACCACGCGGTCTTTGTCGTCGCCGAAGTCGGTCGCGCGAAACCACTCGGCACCGTCCTTCTCGTACATGTGTCCTGCGGATCGCAGCCGCGCCACGGCGCGGTCGATCGCACCCGAGGTCGCGAGCGATTTCTCCGAGAACCAGCGGTCGAAGCGCACGCCGAAATCGGCGAGGTCGGCGCCAATGTCGGCGATGCAGTCGGCGAGACCCGCCGCGTGCAGCGTCGCATAGCGGTCCTCGCCGAGCAGCGTCCGCGCGCCCGCGATCAAGGCGTCGACGTGGGCTTCCTTGTCGCCGCCCTGGGACTCGTCCGCTGGCAGGTCCGGAAACACCTGCGCCACGTCCACGCGGAACGCCTCGCCGTGCGCCTTGTGGAGGCGCGCCGCGATCTCGTTGACGTAGCCGCCGCGATAGCCGTTGTCGGGGAAGTGCAGGGACTCGCCCAGCTGTTCCAGATAGCGCAACCACACGCTGACCGCCAGGATGTCCATCTGCCGACCGGCGTCGTTGACGTAGTACTCGCGCGACACCGGATGCCCGGCTGCCTCGAGCACGTTGGCCAGGCTCGCGCCGTAGGCGGCGCCGCGACCGTGTCCCACGTGCAGCGGGCCGTTCGGGTTCGCCGAGACGAACTCGACCAGCAGGCTCTCGCGGGTACCCGTGCGCGCGCGGCCAAAGCACTTGCCCGTGGAGTACGCCGCGCCCAGCGCCTCGAGTCGAACCTTCGGATCGAGACGGAAGTTGATGAATCCCGGCCCCGCGATCTCGACCGCGGTCACCCGTTCCGACGCCGGCAGGTTCGCCACGAGGGCCGCTGCGATGGCGCGTGGATTGAGTCCCGCGGCCTTGGCGAGCTGTAGCGCCGCGTTGCTGGCGAAATCCCCGTGCGCGGCATTGCGCGCACGCTCGATATTGAACGGGGCGTCCGCTTCGAGCGGAAGCTGGCCCGACTCCCGCAGCGCGCCGATGGCTCCTTCCAGCAGTTCCCTGAGGTGGACTTTCACGGATACGGACTCTTTCGACGAAATCGACCCGGCAGTTTAGGGCTTGCGGCGGCCCGGGCGGCGGCCCGGGCCACCGCGAGCGGGCGTGCGAACAGTCCGGCGTCATAAATCCGCAACCGCGCCGACATAGAGTCAGCCGTCTCGCGACTGCCAGTCGCGCCGTTCGCGTGCACGAGCGCCGCCACGGATTCGAATTCGTTTGTCTGGATCAAGTCCCATGAAGCCTCCAATCCGCCGCCTCGCGCCGTTGGCGCTGGCCTTGTTCGCCGCATGCAACGTGCACGCGGCGCCCGCCGCCGTCTGGGTCTACGTGTACGAGCAGGCCAAACCGCAGGCTGCCGTCGAACTCGAAGTCGACGACAAGGCCGCCGGCGTCACCGCCGCCGACGGCTCGGTCGCGACGCAGGCAGAACCCGGCAAGCACGTGTTCAGGCTGCAACGGGGCGAAAGCGAGCTGCTCGAATTCGAGCTTGACCTTGCGGATGGCGAGCAGGTGCAGATCTCCGCGTCGCTGACGCCGGGGCGCGCGCCCATCTACACCGTGCGCAGCAATCTCAAGGGTGAGCGCACGGTCGATCTGGCGCCCGCCGCGCCGCCCGCTGGGCCCGCCGACTCCGAACCCGATTCGAACGCTCCGGTTTCGGCGCCGGACGCGGGCACGCAGATCCTTTCACAGGTCGACGTCGAAGACGACGCGCCGGGCGATACCACCACGCTCGAAGGCGTCACCGTCACCGGTTCGTTGCAGCGGCAGGATGACCAGGCAGCGTTCCAGGACGAACGCCGCGCCAGCGCGCAGGTCACGGAAGCGCTGTCTTCGGAGCAGATATCGCGCGCGGGCGATTCCGACTCGGGCGCCGCACTCAAGCGCGTCACCGGCCTGTCGCTGGTCGATGGCAAGTACGTCTACGTGCGCGGCCTCGGCGAGCGCTATTCCAGCGTATTGCTCAACGGCGCGCAGATCCCGAGCCCCGATCCCACACGCCGCGTCGTTCCGCTCGATCTATTCCCCACCGAGATGCTCGAAGGCATCGTGGTGCAAAAGAGCTACTCGCCCGAGATGCCCGGGGAATTCGGTGGCGGCACCATCCAGCTGCGTACGCGTGCCGTGCCCGATGGCCCCATCGCGAAGCTGTCCTTCGGACTCGGCTGGATCGATGGCACCACGTTCGACGATGGCATCCGCTACGACGGCGGCAATCGCGACTGGACGGGTTACGACGATGGCGCGCGCGAACTGCCGGACTCGATCGCGGACGCAATCTCCGGCGGCGGGCAGATCACGCCGGAGACTCCCTTCAATCCGGAGGGTTTCAGCCCGGCCGAGATCGAGACATTCGGAGAAGATCTCGCCGCCGGTGGGTTCGACACCCGCCGCGATTCCCTGCCGCTCAACGGGACGTTCGCAGGCGCGATCGGCAACGGCTGGGATCTCGGCGACGACATGCGCTTCGGCGTGCTGGCGGCGCTGCGCTACGACCACAAGTGGGACAACACCTTCGACGAGCAGCGCCGATTGTTCGCGGTGCAGGGCGAATCGACGCTGGTGCCGAGTCGAGAGTTTGTGCGCGACAAGACCGAGCGGATCATCGAACTCGGCGCCTTCGTCAATCTCGGGTTCGAACTCAACGCCGATCACAGCTTTGGCCTCGCCAACCTGCTGGTGCGCCAGACCGAGGACGAAGCGCGCCTGGATGAGGGCTACTTCGATGGTGACATCGAGCAACAGGCGCGCGTCTCGCGTCTGGAGTGGGAAGAAAACGAACTGAGGTCCCATCAGTTCTCAGGCCAGCATGCCTTCCCCACGCTCTCGGGTCTGAGCTTCGACTGGCAGTACACGGTGTCGAAGGCCGGGCGCGAAGCGCCTTTTGCTCGGGACTTCCGTCGCGACCTGAATCAGGTCACGGGCGAGTTCCTATTGTCGACCAGCTCCTTCAGCAATCAAATCACATTCTCGACACTCGACGACGATGCCGACGAATTGCAGCTGCACGCCGAGCTGCCGCTGGTCTTTGGCGACAACTATCTGACGTTCAGCGCGGGCGCCAGCATCCTGGACCGGGATCGCGACTCTGCGATCCGGCGGTTCCAGTACCTCGTTGGCGGTCCGATCGCGGACGATCCCGCGCTCCGCGCGAACCCGAGCCTCGATTTCATCCTGAGGCCCGAGACCATCGGTCCTGGTGGCTTCGTGCTGCGCGAAGTGACGCGTGGCACCGACAATTATGTGGCGGACCAGAATCTCGACGCCGCCTTCCTGTCCGCGGATTTCGCGCTGGGGGAGCACTGGCGATTCGTGCTCGGCGCGCGCCATGAGGACAACGAGCAGAACGTCACGACGTTTTCGCTGAATCCCGCCGACGATCCGATCGTGGCTGCGCTTGACGAGAGCGACTGGCTGCCTTCGGTGGCGGTGACCTGGCTTCGCACCGACGATTCGCAGTGGCGCTTCGCCTACTCCGAAACGCTCTCGCGGCCGGACTTCCGCGAGCTTTCGGCAGCGCCGTTCACCGAGCCCCTGCTGGACATCGAGGCGATCGGCAATCCGGATCTGGTGCAGACCGACATCCGCAATGCGGATCTCCGCTACGAGTACTTCTTTTCGCCGACCGAGCTCCTCGCGGCGTCGCTGTTCTACAAGAAGTTCCAGAATCCGATCGAACGCATCCTCATCCCCGGTACGGGTGACGTGGCGTCTTTCGCCAACGCCGATTCGGCGACGAATTACGGCGTCGAGATCGAGGGCTTCAAGTATTTCGACTTCGTGGCCGATACCTGGCTCGGACGCAGCACGGGCGAGAACTTTCCGTGGGAGAGTTTCTTCATCGGCGCCAACTATTCATGGATCGACTCCGAGGTCGACCTCGGAGCGAACCAGTCGATCCAGACCAACGCGGTCAGGCCCCTGCAGGGCCAGTCCCGCTATCTCGCCAACCTGCAGCTGGGGTACCAGAGCCCGGAAGGGGACCACGAGGCGACGCTGCTGTTCAACCGCTTCGGGCGCCGCATTTCCCAGGTCGGCATCTCGGGCGCGCCTGACATCTACGAAGAAGGTGTCAACCAGCTCGATTTCGTCTACTCGCACAAGTTCGCGACCGACTGGTCGTGGAAGCTCAGGCTCCGCAACCTGCTCGATCCCGATGTCGAGTACACGCAAGGTGGCCTCACGACCCGTGAATTCGACCGCGGCCGCGAGGTGCTGGTGACCGTCGAGTGGCGTCCGACATT
>JBGTIG010000102.1:0-3632 GCA_041745755.1 Lysobacterales bacterium | reverse complement strand
GCAGCGGACCGGCAAGCTCGGTACCTACGCGTCGTGCCTCGGCCACGAAGCCACGCATGTGGCGATAGGCGCCGCGATGCGGACCGAGGACTGCCTCGCCCCGAGCTACCGCGAATACGCCGCGCAGTTCATGCGCGGTGTCCAGCCGCGCGATGTGCTCATGTACTGGGGTGGGGACGAACGCGGCAACGATTTCTCGGGGCCCGCGCACGATTTTTCCTGGAGCGTGCCGATTGCGACCCAGTGCCTGCACGCCGCCGGTGCCGCACTCGCCTTCAAGCTCCGGGGCGAATCGCGCGTGGCGGTCTCGACCTGCGGCGACGGCGGCTCGTCAAAAACCGATTTCTACGCCGCGATCAACGCCGCGGGTGCGTGGAAGCTGCCCTTCGTCGGCGTCATCATCAACAACCAGTGGGCGATCTCCGTGCCCCGCCGCATGCAGACCGGCGCGCCGACGCTGGCGCAAAAGGGTCTGGCTGGCGGACTCGCCTGCGTGCAGGTGGATGGCAACGATCTGATCGCGATGCTCGACGTCATGGAGATGGCGATCGCGCGCGCGCGGCGTGGCGAGGGCGGCAGCGTGATCGAGGCGATCACCTATCGCCTCGGCGACCACACCACCGCCGACGATGCGCGTCGCTACCGTGGCGAGGAAGAGGTCAAGGAAGCGTGGACGCGGGAACCCCTGCTGCGCATGCGCGCGTGGCTGACCGCGCAGAAATGGTGGAGCAAACAAGAGGAAGCCGCATGGAACGAGGAATGCGGCAAGCGCGTCGACGTCGAGATCAACGCCTACCTCGAGAGTCGCGTGCAACCCGTCGAGTCCATGTTCGATTTTCTCTACAGCGACATGCCGGGCGACGTGGCGGAGCACCGCGCGCAGGCGATGGCGATCGAGGCGGCCCGACATGCGTAATAGAACTCCGGGTAGTCGCACGCAAGGACTTTTCCGCCCGCCGCTGCTCCTCGCGACGCTGACCGTGTCGGCGCTGCTGGCGCTGGTTCAGGGCGCATCCGCGCACGAAACCTGGATGCTGGCGACCACGCCGATCGGCGCGAAGGGCGACCTTTCCCTCAGCCTCACCAGTGGCATGACCTTTCCCGCGGACGATCACCCGATCGAGCGCGAGCGCGTCACCGAGGCACGCTGGCGCCAGGGCAAGCGCAGCGGAACCGTGAGTGTCGGCAAGCGCGGCGAGCACGCGCTCGTCCTCGACGCGCGCCTGCCGACGTCGGGCGCCACCACCGTGGCGGTGATACTGCCGCCCAAGGCACTCGAACTCGATGCCGAAAGCGTGGAGGAGTACCTGGCCGATCTGGGCGAGCCCGCCGGCGTACGCGATCGTCATGCGCGCCAGGGCAAGTGGCGCGAGCATTACCGCAAGTCGGTCAAGGCGATCGTGGCGGGCGCGGGCACGGCCGCCGATACGGGTTCGACCCGAACCGGCGACGACGTCAGCCAGCCGATGGGCCTGCCGCTCGAACTCGTTCCGACCCGCGCTTCCGCGCAAGTGCACGTCGGCGAGAAGCTGGAGCTCGTGCTGCTCGCGAACGGCAAGGCATTGCCCGGGCTTCGCGTGGGCCTCCACGCCACGGGTGTCGCCCCGCGTTTCGAAGTCACCGATGGCGCCGGCAAGGTCTCCTTCCGCCTGCTGCATTCCGGTCCGACGATGCTGCACGCGACGGAGCTCCGCGCGGTCGACGCCGTCGATCGCGAGTGGGAAAGCGACTTCGCCACGCTCACCCTGGAGGTGTCGCATGCGCCCGCGCACTGACCCGGCCGGAGCGTTCGCATGAGCGCGATCACGCTGATCGAGGCCGTCACGCAGGCACTGGCGTGGGAGATGACCCACGATCCCAGCGTCATCGTGCTGGGCGAGGATGTCGGCGTCAACGGCGGTGTCTTTCGCGCCACCGCCGGCCTGCAGGAGAAATTCGGCGCGGGACGCGTGCTCGATACGCCACTCGACGAGACCATGATCGCGGGACTCACGGTCGGGCTTGCGGCACAAGGCATGAAGCCCGTCGCCGAGTCGCAGTTCGACGGTTTCGTTTATCCCATGGTCGATCACATCGTGTGCCACGCCGCGCGCCTGCGCCATCGCACGCGCGGACGCATGCACTGCCCGATGGTATTGCGCGTGCCCTGGGGCGGTGGCATCCGCGCACCGGAACATCATTCCGAAGCGAACGAGTCGATTTTCACCAACGTGCCGGGCCTGCGCGTGGTGATGCCGACCTCGCCGGCACGCGCTTATGGACTGCTGCTCGCGGCCATCCGCGATCCCGACCCGGTCATCTTCTACGAACCCAAGCGCATCTATCGCCAGTACAAGGAGGACGTCCCCGACGATGGCGAGGCGTTGCCCCTGGACGTCTGCTTCGTGCTGCGCGATGGCGACGACGTGACCCTGGTGACCTGGGGCGCGCAGGTCAAGGAGACCCTGGAGGCGGCTGATGCTCTTGCTGAAGAGGGCATCAGCGCCGAGGTGATCGACGTGGCGACGCTGAAGCCGCTCGACTTCGACACGATCGCCGAGTCGGTCGCCAAGACCGGCCGTTGCGTGATCGTGCATGAGGCGGCGAGGACTGCGGGTTTCGGCGCGGAGATCGCCGCGCGCCTGGCCGAGCATTCGATGTTCGACCTGCTGGCACCGGTGGTGCGCGTGACGGGCTACGACACGCACATTCCACTGTTCCGGCTGGAGATGAAATACCTGCCGAGCGTCGAGCGCATCCTCGCTGCCGTCAGGCACACGCTGGCGACTGGCTGAGGTGCGGGAATGAATCGTTCTGCGCCTGCAGTCGCCATCAACCTCGAGGAAAAGCTCGCCGCCATCCGCGATTTCTGGTCGCCGCGAATCGTTGCGGAACTCGACGATGTCCAGTTCAAGCTGGTCAAGCTCCACGGCGATTTCGTCTGGCATACGCACGACGACGCCGACGAGGCATTCCTGGTGATCGCGGGGGAGATGCAGATCGGCTTTCGCGATCATGATGTCGAACTCCGGGCGGGCGAGATGTGCGTGGTCCCGCGCGGGGTCGAGCACATCACGCGCGCCGCACGCGTATGCCACGCGCTGATCATCGAGCCGCGCGGGGTCGTCAACACCGGTTCAACGGGCGGCGCGCTGACGGCGCCGGGCGACGTGTGGATATGAGGCCGCCCTTCCCGACCCGCCCGCGCGCGCGCGCGGCGGTTCCAGCATCCAGCGAGGCAGACGCGTCATGAGCAAGACGAAGCCGTTTCATCTGCCCGATCTCGGCGAAGGCCTGCCCGACGCCACGATCGTCGAGTGGTTCGTCAAGGTCGGCGACTCCATCCGTCTCGACGCGCCGCTGGTTTCGATGGAAACGGCGAAGGCCGTCGTCGAGGTTCCCTCGCCCTTTTCCGGCACGGTGCGCAAACTCGCGGGAGGCGCGGGCGACGTGATCGACACCGGTGCCGTCCTCGCGGAGTTCGAGATCGATGCGAGCGCGCCGCAACGCGCAGAAGGACAGGACACGGGACATCATCACGGCCCTCCCGCGGCCCGCACCCCAGGCAAGGGTGGCCCGGGCAAGGGTGCGGGCGCGCGCACGCCCGCACCCGATGATGGCGATACCGTCATCGCCTCCGACGAGGGCGGCGA
>JBGTIG010000101.1:0-2676 GCA_041745755.1 Lysobacterales bacterium | reverse complement strand
GCGTCCAGGCGGCTCGCACGCTGCAGGCCGTGATCGGATCGAGGCAGCCGCTCGATCTGGTGCTGCCGGTGGCCGATGCCCGCCTGTCGGACCCGCGTGATCGCGCCCTGCTGCGCGCGATCGTCTACACCGCGCTCAGGCATCGGCACCGCTATGCCGCGACGCTCGCGACGCTGTTGCAAAGGCCACTGCCCGCCGAACACGCGGTTATTCACGAATTGCTCGTCGCGGGACTGGCGCAGCTCGACCACGACATCACACCACGTTATGCCGCGGTCAGCGCGACGGTCGAGGCCGCGCGGGGACTCCAGAGGCCCCAGTTCGCGGGACTCATCAACGCGGTGTTGCGGGGCGCGCCGGCGGCGCTCGCCGAAGTCGCGGAGCTTGACGACGACGAGATCCGTTACGAGCACCCGCGCTGGTTGCTGCAGCGGCTCCGCAACGATTGGCCGCAGCACTGGACCGACATCGTCGCCGCCAACAACGCGATCGCGCCGACCTGGCTCCGCGTGCATACCCCGCGTGCCACGAGGGTGGAGATGCAGGACTGGCTGTCCGCGCACGAGCTGGCGGCGAGTACGCACCCGCAGCTCCCGGATGCATTGAAACTCGCGGCGTCGCTGCCGATCAGGGAGTTGCCGGGGTACGCCGACGGCGCGTTCGCGGTGCAGGACGGCGCAGCGCAGTGGACGCCGGACATCATCGACGCGAAGCCTGGCCACCGCGTGCTCGACGCCTGCGCTGCGCCCGGCGGCAAGACCGCGCACCTGGCGGCGCGCTGCCCGGGTATCGAACTGCTCGCACTCGAGTCGAATGCAGCGCGACTGCCTCGTCTGAACGCCAACCTCGAGCGCATGGGTGTCGCCTGCGAAGTGCGCCAGGGGGACGCGACGAAACCGGAGACCTGGTGGGACGGCCGTCCTTTCGACCGCATCCTCATCGACGCGCCGTGCTCGGGAACGGGCGTGATCCGCCGCCATCCGGACATCCGCTGGCTGCGCCGATCGCGCGACGTCATCGCCGCGATTGGTCTGCAGGCGCGCCTGCTCGATGCGCTCTGGCCCTTGCTCGCATCCGACGGGCGGCTAGTCTATGCAACCTGCTCGGTGCTGAGCGACGAAAATGCGCATCAGGTCGCTTCCTTCCTCGCACGCACACCCGACGCTGTCGCCATCGACGTGGTGCCGCGTGCCTTCGGCATCCCCGCGGGCGTCGGTCGCCAGAACCTTCCCGGGCAGGACGACATGGATGGGTTTTTCTACGCCGCCGTGGCGCCTGCGCCCCAGGCAGGATCTGCGCGCACCAGCCGGGCGCGGAAAGCATGATCCCCTCCCGTTGATCGCGTTCGCGGCTCCACAGGCTGCTCCCGGGCAGCGTCGACGGGTCCACTCCGAACGAGTCGGGTTCGTTCGGAGATTTTCGAGGAGTCGCGCGCGGCCGCGTCTCTGGCCATGGCTGTTGCTGCTGGGCGTGCTGGTCGCCGGTTGCGACAGCCGCGCGCCTCCTTCGCTCCGGGTCGAATCGGCACGGGTCGAGCTGGCCACGCAGTCGTGGCTGGTGATCGACATGGACTTCGCGCCGGCGCCGCGTGTTCTGGATGCACTCGATCACGGCGTACCGCTGCGACTGGAAATCAGCCTCGGCGGCCGCGACGCCACCAATCGTGTTGCGTTCGAGCGGCACGTGCTCGAGCTCAGTTTCCAGCCCCTGGTGCGGCAATGGCAGCTTGCGCGGATCGACGAGGCCAATGCCACGCCCCGATTGTTCGCGAGTCGCGGCCAGTTGCTCGCAGCGATCGACCAGGTGCGCCTGCCGTTGCGATCGGACTGGAAATCGCTGTCCGGTCGACGTGAGTACAGCCTGCGAGTAAGGCTGCCGCAAGCCTCGCTGCCGGGTCCCCTGCGCCTGCCCGCATGGTTCTCACGCACCTGGCGCATCGACAGCGGCGAGGTCCTGTGGACGGTCCGCTGAGGCGACCCACGCTGTCCGGATCACTGCGCGCCCTGGCGGCGGGGGTACCTGCGCTCGCGCTGGTCGCGCTGCTGGTGACGGCATTGCTGCTCGCGGGCGACGCCGAACAGGACGTCGGCCGTTTGCAGCGCTTCTCGCCCTGGCTGTTCGCGGGCGCATCTCTCGCCGTCGCGCTGCTGCTGGGAGTGATCGTGCGCCGGGGATTGACCCTGCGCAGTCAACTCGCCCGGCGCGAACCCGGGGCGCGTCTCGCGTTGCGTCTGCTTCCGTGGCTGTTGTTGCTCGCATTGCCGCCGCTGATCCTGGTCTACGGGTTCGCGCTCAAGTTCCTCACCAGCAGCATCGACAGCTGGTTCAACGTGCGCATCGAGCAGGCGCTCGACGACGCGCTCGCGCTCGGGCATTTCGTTATCGACGACGCGGGCGTCCGCGCCCGCGCCGAGGCGACGAGCCTGGCTGCCCGCCTCGAAGGGGTCGACGCGACTGAACTCGATTCACTGCTGGAACAGGCACTCGGCAACGGCGAAGCCGCGCAGCTCGCGGTCTTCGCCGTCGACGGCACGCTGGTCGCCGCGGCCAGCAACGATCCGCGACTGCTGCTGCCGAGCGCGCCGCCCGATGCCGATCTGCTGGCGGTGCAGGGCGGCGGGGCGCTGGTGCGGCCGCAGCCGTTCGATGACGGCGTGCTGCAGGCGGCCCTGGTCG
>JBGTIG010000100.1:0-4933 GCA_041745755.1 Lysobacterales bacterium | reverse complement strand
GGCCACAACGGGCTGGTGTGCGCCGCCTATCTTGCCGGTGCGGGACTCAAGGTCACGGTGCTCGAGCGACGCGGAATCGTCGGGGGCGCGGCGGTCACGGAGGAGTTTCATCCGGGTTTCAGGAATTCGACCGCGAGCTATACGGTCAGCCTGCTCAATCCGCGGGTGATCGCCGACCTCCGGCTCGCCCATCACGGACTGCGGGTGGTGGAGCGGCCGTATTCGAACTTCCTGCCCTTGCCGGATGGTTCGGCGTTCCGGCTTGGAGGCGAGGCGGGCGCGAGCGATCTTGCGCGAACGTCGCCGCGCGACGTCGAACGGCTGCGTGAGTACTACACGATGCTCGAACGGGTCGTGGCGGTGGTGCGCGAACTGTCGACGCAGACGCCGCCCAACGTCTCCGATCGCTTCGTACTTGCCGACTGGCTGGCGTCGTACAAGGTTGCTCGACAGCTGCGCGGACTCGACATGCGCGGTCGCCGCGATCTGGTCGACCTGTTCGCCAAGAGCGCGGGAGAGATGCTCGACCACTGGTTCGAGTCGGAATCCCTCAAGGCCGCGATCGGATGGGATTCGGTGGTGGGCAATTTCGCGAGCCCCTACACACCGGGATCCGCGTACGTGCTCCTGCACCACGTGTTCGGCGAAGTCAACGGCATGAGCGGAGTCTGGGGCCATGCCATCGGCGGCATGGGGGCGATCACCCAGGCGATGGCCGAGGAATGCCGCGCGCGCGGCGTCGAGATCTTGACCAACGCGGCGGTCGCGCGCGTGCTCACGGGTGACGGCAAGGCGATTGGGGTCGCACTTGCCGACGGCCGCGAGTTCCGCGCACGTTGCGTGGTTTCGAACGTGCACCCGAAACTTCTTTATCAACAGTTGGTGGCCGCAAGCGATCTCGACGCGGACACGCTTGCGCGCATCGGGCGATATCGCTCCGGCTCGGGTACTTTCCGCATGAACGTCGCGCTGTCGGAGCTGCCGGACTTTCCGGCGCTGCCAGGCACGCACGCGCAACCACATCATCAGAGCGGCATTCTGGTCGGCCCCAGCCTTGCCTACTTCGAGCGCGCCTTCTTCGACGCAAAGTCGAAGGAACACAACGCCGGCTGGTCGCGCGAACCGATCGTCGAGATGGTGGTGTCGTCGACGCTCGACGACACGCTGGCGCCGACGGGCCAGCACGTTGCGAGCCTGTTCTGCCAGCACGTGCACCCCGACGTCGATGGCGGATGGGATGCGCATCGCGACACGGTCGCGGCATTGATGATCGACACGGTGAACAGGGTGGCGCCGAATTTCCGCGCCGCGGTGATCGGCTGCAAGGCCTTGTCGCCGCTCGACCTCGAGCGCGAGTACGGACTTGTCGGCGGCGACATCTTCCACGGTTCGCTCGGCGCGGATCAGCTGTTCAGCGCCCGCCCACTGCTCGGGCAGGGCAACTATCGCGGCGCCCTGAAGGGTCTTTACCTCTGCGGTGCCGGCACGCACCCCGGCGGCGGCGTCACCGGACTTCCGGGCCGCAATGCCGCGCGCGAGATCCTGCGCGATACCCGCATGTCCCGGCGCAACAAGCTGCGCCGCCACGGGACGCAAGCTGATCGTGTGCCGTAGGCGCCGAGCTTGCTCGGCGCGAATCTGCGGGAATCCGGCCAGCGAACTGCGCTGCTATTCGAAGCTGTTGCCGAAGAGCTCCTGCGCGAACGCGGTTGGACCTCCGAGCAACAGGATGTTGTTGCCGTCGTTGCGATAGTTGCCCTGCGCATTTACGTCGAGCGTGAGTCGCCAGGTATCGGCTGCGATCAGCTCCGCGCCCGCGAACCCGTACCACGCGAACGTCGTCTCATCGCCCGGAACGCGGGGTCCGTAGTTGCGCCACGCCCATTCGAGCGCATCGAAATTGGCGCCATGGAACGTCACGTCGACGACCGCGTTCGCGCAGTTCGGCAGTTCCACGCGAATCAGTCCGTACTGTGAATGATCGATCGCCGGGTTCTGCGTGTCGAGCGGATACTGCGCGGCGTCGTAACGGGTCGCGTTGTTGATTTGCGCGCAACCACTGACGATGTCGATGGTGATGGGAATGGCGGGAACAGGGCCCTCGCCACCGGGAAAGCGCTCGGCGTTGCCCCCGGTCTCGCCCGAGAACGATGCGGCGTCCGCTTGGGCAGCGTCGGGGACGCCGTCGCCGTCGCCGTCGCCGCCGTTCACGGAGTCTTCCATTTCGGTGCCGACCGCATCCGAGTCGCCGTCAATCGGCACGGTGAACTCCCAGACGCCGGCACTGGTGCCTGCGAGCAGTCGCGCCTGCTCACCCGGTGCGCGATTGGCGAGCGCAAGCGAAAGCGCAGAACTCGAAGGCAGCCCGAGGCTGTACGAGTTCCAGTTGGCGCCGCCATCGATCGAGCGGTAGACCGCGCCGGGATTCGCGGCATTGCCGCCGCCGAGGCCCGCGTACACCGTATTGCCGGTCGGATCGGCCGGATCGACGAGCAGCGCACGCACATCAGCACCGCCGATGCCGGAGCTCGCATTGCTCCAGTTGGCGCCGCCGTCGATCGACTTGTAGATGGACGCGACCGGCATGAAGTTGACCAGGTCGTTGACCGAAGCGAACACGACGTTCGGATTGATCGGCGAGATGGCGAGTGACAGTACGCTGAGGTGCGAGGTGGCGGGTCCGCCGGATCGGGGCAGGCCATTGCTCGAATGCGTCCAGGTCACGCCGCCATCAATGGACTTGAACACGCCGTTCGCGATCGTCGGATCGGTGGGTGGTTCGGTCCTGTTGTTGACACCGGTGCCGAGATAAAGAATCGAGGGATTGTTCGGATTGACCACGATGGGCACGACGAAGGTGGACTGCACGATGCGGCCACCGTCGACGATGCTGGTGGAGACGCCGGTGTCGGATGCGACCCAGTTGGCGCCACCGTCTTCCGAGCGATACACGCGCGCTGCGATCACTTCGCCGGTGATGAAATTCAGGCGGCCGGTACCGCCTGCCCACACCCGCTGCAATGGTCCCGAGCCCGGGGGACAGGCGGCGGGCGCCGGCGGCGGCGCCGCGCACGATCGCGGATCAAGCACCAGGCTGCGCACCGTGCCCATGCTCGTGAACGTCCCGGAGCTGCCGGACTGCAGCGCAATGCCGTTGTTCATCGGCACCCAGTTCACGCCGCCATCCGTGCTCTTCATGATGCTGGCGTCGCGCGCAAAACCCGTCGGCGGCTCCTGCGACGCTCCCGCAGCGTAAACGGTAAACGGCTCGAGCGTGGCGGGAAGCGCATCCGTACTGGCCGGGTCGATCGCGATCGTGCGAATCCAGTCGGCCGTGGATCCGGTCGAGGAAGGCACGAAAGTCGCGGCGGAGTCGGTGGACTTGTAAAGCGGCGTACCGTTCAGGCCGCCATCGGACATGCCGATCAGCGTCACGCGGTTGTCGCCCGGGTGGATCGCGAGCGCGCGCACGCGCTGCTCCTCTACCCCGGAATCGGCGCGGGTCCAGCTCGCACCGCTGTCGTTGCTGCGCAGGACGCCGCTGCCGATACCCGCGTAGAAGCGCGCGGGGGCTGGGTATGCGGAATCGACCGCCAGCAGGTTGACGAGCGCGGGCTCGGTGCCGAAGTTGACCAGGCCCGCGGCCGCGCCTCGCGTGGTCCATGCCGGGGACGCGACCGTTGCATCGGCCGAGAACGCCATGCCCGCGGACCCGCTACAGCTGATCGCCGCACCCGTCGTCGGCGCCGGCAGGGCCGCGATGTCGATCACCGAAGTGCAGCCCGCAGGCACGCTCACGTCCGTCAGGCTCACCCCGCCATCCGCGGATGTCACCGGCAAACCCCCGAAAGGAATGAGAAAGACGCGTTGCAGATCGGTCGGCGAGCGCGCCAGCACGGACCCCGAGTGCAGAAACGAAGATCGTCCACCCGGCGACCAGTTGAGCCCCCCGTCGATGCTGCGGAGAATGATGGCCTGGAGTCCCCCCACGGCCGGATACGCGGGAGAGGGAGACGCAAGCATCCCGATGAGCACGCCGCCCGCGCCGAACACCACGCTGTTGAACTGCACGGTGGGATCGAGCGGGGGTGCGGCGAACCAGGTCGCGCCGCCGTCCGCGGTGATCCACACGCGATTGCCCGCGGCAATCACCACGCGATCGCTGTCGGTGGGTGAGACATTGATCGAGGTGGCGAACACGAGGCCTGGTGGCGCGGACGCCGTGGGAAACCAGTTATTGCCGTTGTCGCTCGAGCGGAATATCTGATTGCCGGCTCCGAGGTACAACACGTTGCCGCTGAAGGCGACGCCGAGCGCGCTGCGAAAGAGCCCGGGCGCGAGGCCGGTCTCGATGCGCGTCCAGTTCGCGCCCGCGTCGGTCGTGCGGAAAAGTCCACCGTCCTCGAACGTGTAGGCCGTCCCGGAAGTGGTCGGATGCGCGATGAGGTGGCGCACGAAACCCCCGTCGGGGCCGTTGTACGTCCAGACGCCATCGCCTGCCGCGATCGCGGCGGAAAAGCAGACACCAGCGAGAGCGAGCACCATCCGCGTCGCGTGAAGGGAAAAGCCGGGACGACGAATCAACATGGGAAATCTCCGCAAGGAAGTTCTATCGGACCAGGGCGAGGGTGGGGCACGCGGCGGCGGGCCACAGCGCTCAAGCCGGCACCGGTACAGCGTAGACGCGATTCACTCACAGAGACGAGAAGTGGTCGAGAAAGCAGACATCCGACCCGGATGTCCATTCAGCCAGGCTGGCATCCGAGAGGCGTGCGTCGCCCAGCGCAGCAAGCTGCGCTGCTACGGGGCGCGAGTCACCCGAACCCCGGCGCGAATCTGTGGGAACCCACCGTAGGCGCCAAGCTTGCTCGGTGCGATCCCGCGAGCATTCAGCGCAGCAAGCTGCGCTGCTACGGAGCCGGGCCGGCAGACG
>JBGTIG010000099.1:0-4743 GCA_041745755.1 Lysobacterales bacterium | reverse complement strand
GCCTCGTCGGACTCGAAGAACAGCATCTGCGCGACGCCCTCGTTGGCGTAGATCCGCGCGGGCAGCGGTGTGGTGTTGGAGAACTCGAGGGTCACGTGCCCTTCCCACTCGGGCTCGAGCGGCGTCACGTTGACGATGATGCCGCAGCGGGCGTACGTGCTCTTGCCGAGGCACACCACCAGCGTCGAACGCGGGATGCGGAAGTACTCGACCGTGCGCGCCAGCGCAAACGAGTTGGGCGGGATGATGCAGAGGTCCCCTTCGACGTCGACGAAGCTCGAGGGATCGAACGCCTTCGGATCGACGATGGTGGAATTGATGTTGGTGAAGATCTTGAACTCGCGGGCGCAGCGCACGTCGTAACCGTAGCTCGAAGTGCCGTAGCTGACGATGCGATGACCATCCGCAGCCTGTTTGACCTGGCCGGGCTCGAACGGCTCGATCATCGCGTGTTCGGCGGCCATTCGACGAATCCAGCGGTCGTTCTTGATGCTCATGACTTGATGCCCATGTACCGCGTGTGCTCCGAAGCATGTAACGGTGGAGAGGCAACCGAACTGTCGGGCGCCCGCACTGTGAAACGATCCGCGAGCGCGTCGATGCGCCCTGGCGAACCGGCTCTCAGGTGTTCTGCATGACGATCCTGGGCAGCGCGATCGACTTGTCGCGGGCCCGCATCGAGAGAGCGGCCGCGGCTCGCCGCGCGATCTCGCGATAACGCTCGGACACTTCCGAATCGGGCGCCGCCTCGACGGTCGGCACCCCCCCGTCGCCGTCCTCGCGGATGCGGATATCGAGCGGCAGGGAGCCCAGCAGCGGCACGCCGTACTGCGCCGCCATGCCCTCGCCGCCGCCTTCACCGAACACATGCTCGGCGTGACCGCATTTCGTGCAGACATGCACCGCCATGTTCTCGATGATCCCGAGCACCGGCACCGACACCTTCTCGAACATCTTGAGCGCCTTGCGCGCGTCCAGCAGCGCGATGTCCTGCGGAGTCGTCACGATCACGGCGCCGGATACGGGAATCTTCTGGCAGAGCGTCAGCTGGATGTCACCGGTTCCGGGCGGAAGGTCGATCACGAGGTAATCGAGATCATTCCAGTTGGTCTCGCTCAGCATCTGCTGCAAGGCCTGGGTCACCATCGGACCCCGCCAGATCATCGGCGTGTCCTCCTCGATCATGAGCCCGATGGACATGGCCTGCAGCCCGTGCGCGAGCTTGGGTTCGAGGCGCTGGCCATCGGTGCTGTCCGGCTTGCCGCTGAGCGCGAGCATGCGCGGGATGCTGGGTCCGTAGATGTCGGCGTCGAGCACACCCACGCTCGCGCCCTCGTCCCGCAAGGCCAGCGCAAGATTGACCGCCGTCGTCGACTTGCCGACGCCGCCCTTGCCCGAGGCGACGGCCAGCACGTTGCGGATTCCGGGCAGTGGCGAGAGCCCCTGTTGCACCTTCTGCGCGTGCACTTTCGAGCCCGTGTTGACGTCGACGCGGTCGACGCCGGGCTCCCCGGCGAGCGCCTGCCGCGCCATTTCGGCGAGCCTGGGCAGCCAGCGCGCGGCCGGATAGGCCAGCCGCAGGTCCAGCGTCAGGCGGCCGCCATCGATGCCCACGCTGCGCAGACTGCCCTGTTCGACGATGTCGCGGCGCGTATACGGATCGACGACATTGCTGAGCAGTTCGCGAACGCGCGCCTCGGTGATGGCCACCTGGCTGTTCCCTTGCTTGTGTGGCGTGCGATTCTACCGGGCTTGGCAGGTCCGATTGCGGGCAGGCCGCCAGTCATGCAGTTCCCCAGACAGGAGATCGCCATGCGGATCCATCGCAACATCCGGAATATCGCTCTCCCTGTTTGCCTGGCGGCGCTTGCATTCGCGGGTTGTGCCCGCCAGATGCAACGCGAGGTTCCCCCGCCGATGGAACCGACGCTGGAGGAATCGACCACCGGCGAAGTCGAAAGCACGGCTCCCGCAGCCCCGACCCCGCGGACACCCCGCCCGAAGCCGACGCAGCCCCGGCGACCGCCCGCAGGCAGCGAGGAACTGCCCGTGACTCCTGCCGAACCCATGCGGGAAAGCACTGGCACCGGCGTGGCCGGATCGCCGACGGGCGTCCCGGTGTGCGACATTTACCTCATGACCTACAAGCAGTGCTACGCCACCATCGGCCAGTCGTCTCCGGCGCAAATCGATGAAAGGTACGACCGGATTCGCGACACCCTCGTGGGCAAGTCGGGCACTCCCGAGGGGCGTTCGCAGATCTCGAACCTCTGCAAGCAGTTCAATGCCCTGATCGAAGAAGCGCTCGACGGCCGCAAGTGCGGCGATCCGCCGAAGTAGCAGGAAGCCGCAAACGGCATCGGATCGAGCGGCACGTCTCGCGATTTGCCTCCGGAGCCGAATTCCTTGCGCCGCCGAAGGCCCGGGACGGCGACAGCCCAGCGCAAATGCTGCGGCGGGGGCAGCGGATACGGCGATGCGTGGAATAATCGATCTCCCCATCGGTGGAGCGATTGATGCCGCAGGTTCCTGCGCTGGTTTCCTGCGCACTGCCGTACGCCAACGGGCCGCTGCATATCGGCCATCTGGTCGGCTACGTACAGGGCGATATCTGGGTGCGCGCCCAGCGCATGGCGGATCGCACCGTGCACTTCGTCTGTGCGGACGACACCCACGGCACGCCGATCATGCTGGCGGCGGAGCAGGCCGGCGTCAGCCCCGAAGACTGGATCGCCTCGATCCAGGAAGGACATGAGCGCGATTTCGCAGATTTCGGCGTCGCGTTCGATCACTTCGACTCGACCCATTCGGCGCGCAATCGCGAGCTGACGGAGTCCATCTTTGCCCGGCTCGACGCCGGCGGGCATATCGCGAGGCGCAGCGTCGAGCAGTTCTTCGATCCGGTCAAGGGCATGTTCCTGCCGGATCGCTACGTGCGCGGCGGCTGTCCGAACTGCGGCGCGCCGGATCAGTACGGGGACAACTGCGAGAACTGCGGCGCGACCTATGCGCCGACCGAACTGGTCGATCCGCGCTCTGTGGTTTCGGGCGCCGCGCCGGAGCTTCGAAGCTCCGGGCATCTGTTCTTCAAGGTGGGCGACTTCGATGCCGAGCTGCGCGAGTGGCTGGCTGGCGACGTCGCCGTCGCGGGGGTCAAGGCCAAGCTTCGCGAGTGGCTCGACTCCGAGGGCGGGATCAGGGATTGGGACATCTCGCGCGACGCGCCCTATTTCGGTTTCGCGATTCCGGGCTCACCCGGAAAATTCTTCTACGTGTGGCTCGATGCTCCCATCGGATATCTGTCGAGCTTCGCCGAGCTCTGCGCCAAGGGTGGCGCGGCGGGGCTGTCGCCCGCGTACTTCGATCGCATCATGGCGCCCGGAACGCACGCGGAGCTGGTGCATTTCATCGGCAAGGACATCGTCAACTTCCATGGTCTGTTCTGGCCTGCCGTGCTGTGCGGTGCGGGCCTGCGCATGCCGACGCGCCTGCACGTCAACGGCTACCTCACGGTGGACGGCGCCAAGATGTCGAAGTCGCGCGGCACCTTCATTCTCGCGCGCACCTACCTCGACGCCGGCCTCGAGCCCGAATACCTGCGTTACTACTTTGCCGCCAAGTCGTCCGGCGGAGTGGACGATCTCGACCTCAACCTCGAGGATTTCGCGCAGCGTGTGAATTCGGACCTCGTCGGCAAGTTCGTCAACATCGCGAGCCGGTGCGCCGGATTCATCGCATCGCGTTTCGGGGGCAACCTGATTGCGGAGCCGTCGGTCGAATCGCTTGCGATCCATTCCGCGGCATTCGAACGACTGCGAGCCACGTGTCTCGGCCCCGCCGGTGCGTACGCGCGCGGCAACTACAGTGCCGTGCTGCAGGCAGTGATGCGCGAGGCGGATGCAGCGAACGAGCGCATCGCCGCTGCGGCGCCCTGGCAGATCGCCAGGGACCCGGCGCGCGACGCGGAACTCCAGGACGTCTGTTCCCTCGCGATCAACACCTTCCGGTTGCTGAGCGGCTTCCTCGCGCCGGTGATGCCGGATATGGCGGCGCGCGCGGCAGGTTTCCTGGGCGCTCCCCTGCGGGCATTTTCCGATCTCCGGGAACCCTTGCGGGGGCACCGGATCAACGCCTACACCCCCCTGCTCACACGCATCGACCCGTCGAGGATCGCGCACATGATGGAAGCCAGCACCGAGTCGCTGCCACCAGGCGCCGCTGCCGTTGCCGCGACCTCCGGGGACCGCCCGACCCGACCCGTACCTGCCGCGTCCGGCGCGGCGAACGCGTCCGGCCCCGATGGCCCGACGACTGCCTCGATCGGCATCGAGGATTTCGCCAGGCTCGACCTCCGCATCGCGCGGGTACTCGAATGCGCATTCGTCGCGGGATCGGACAAGTTGCTGCGATTCCGGCTCGATGCGGGTGCACTCGGCGAGCGGCAGATTTTCTCGGGGATCCGCGCAAGCTACGGCGATCCCCAGTCGCTGGTGGGTCGCAATGTCGTCTTCATCGCAAATCTCGCGCCGCGCAAGATGCGCTTCGGCCTCAGCGAGGGCATGATCCTCTCGGCCGGCGAGGACGGCGGCGGCCTGCACCTCCTCGGCGTCGATTCGGGTGCGGCGCCGGGCGCCGCCGTTCGCTGATGTCCGCGGCGCTCATCGAGGCGATCGGGGGCGTATTGCCGCAGACCCAGTGCGGACAGTGCGGCTACGCGGGGTGCACGCCCTACGCGGAGGCCCT
>JBGTIG010000098.1:0-11088 GCA_041745755.1 Lysobacterales bacterium | reverse complement strand
GCGTCGCGGGCGCGCTGCACCATTGGCGAGGGCGGCCGCTGCGCGGATGGGTCGTGCCGGCGGGCCTTCGGGGAGGGTGAAGCCCTCGTCCGGAGGGCGCGCAGGCGCGTTGGATGGTTGACCGGAACCCGCAGGGGGGCTAAATTACGCGGTCTTTTCACCGGGAGCCTTTCCCGGTCCCTGGCCGTCGCAAGCCGGGCGCTCGAGTCAGCAATCGCGGCAACCAGAATAACTACAGAACCTGAGGTGAGTCCGATGTACGCAGTTTTCCGCACCGGCGGCAAGCAATACCGTGCCGTACCGGGAGAGGTGATCCGCGTCGAGAAGATCGACGCCGAAGTAGGTGCCAGGGTCGAGATCGGCGAAGTGCTGATGCTCGGCAGCGGCGAAGACGTCCAGATCGGCGCGCCCTTCATCGAAGGCGGCAAGGTGTTGGCGACCGTGCGCGGCCATGGCCGTGCAGACAAGGTCATGATCATCAAGTTCCGCCGACGCAAGCACTATCGCAAGCAGCAGGGCCATCGCCAGTACTACACCGAAATCGAGATCACCGACATCGGCGGCGAATCCGGCAGCAAGGCGGGTAGCAAGTCATCCGCAAAGTCCGCGGCATCGAAAACTCCGGCCGACGGCACGTCCGGCCAGGGCAACGGGGAGTAATCCGGCATGGCACACAAGAAAGGCGTAGGTTCATCGCGCAACGGTCGCGATTCGAATCCGAAGTACCTCGGCGTCAAGTTGTTCGGCGGCCAGGCCGTGGATGCCGGCAACATCATCGTGCGTCAGCGCGGAACCCAGTTTCACCCGGGAGCCGGCGTTGGCCTGGGTCGCGATCACACGCTGTTCGCGCTGAAGGACGGCACGGTCGAGTTTTCCGTTCGCGGCGCGAAGCGCCAGCGGACGGTGAGCGTCAAGTCCGCCTGAGCCCCTACGACGCGTACACCACGAGACCCCGCTGCGGCGGGGTTTTGACTTTCCGGGCGCCTGCAACCACTTCGATCGGGGCCGCGAGAGCAAACCAGGTCATCGGCGCAGCCGCTCACCCGCCCTGCGGGCACTCTCCGGCCCTACCGGGCGCTCATCGGCGCGCGACAGTCCCCGGGACTGCCGCAAGCAGCGCCGCTTCACCCCCGCCCGCGGGGAGAGGGGAAGTCCAGAGATGCGCGCTCGATGCGGAGCGCCGGAAGCGGGGCAGACTCTGATCGCGCGAAGCCCGGCGCCGCGGCCGGGTCCCTCGACTGTCGACCTTGTGCGTTTCCCGTGACTTCGCATCCGCCCCGGGACCCCGGGACGCGGATTCCATCATCATGTTGCACGCACCTGGCGCTCTTCGCGATCCCATGTCATGAACTTTGTCGATGAAGCCGAAATCCATGTCGCGGCAGGCGATGGCGGCAACGGAGCCGTCAGCTTCCGTCGCGAGAAGTTCATTCCGCTGGGCGGACCCGATGGCGGCAATGGAGGAGCCGGTGGCAGCATCTGGCTCGAGGCGGACGAGAATCTGAATACGCTGGTCGATTTCCGGCACCAGCGATCCTTTCGGGCGCCGCGCGGTGCCAATGGCATGGGCCAGCAGATGGCAGGCGCGGGTGGCGAGGACCTGCGCATCCGCGTGCCGGTAGGCACCATCGTCGTCAACGTCGACAACGAGGAAACCATAGGCGATCTCACCTCGCACGGTGAAACCCTGCTTGTGGCGCAGGGCGGGCGGGGCGGGGCGGGCAACGTGAACTTCAAGAGCTCGACCAACCGGGCGCCGCGAAGAGCCATACCCGGAACCCCGGGCGAATCCCGTGCGATCCGCCTCGAGCTCAAGTTGCTGGCGGATGTCGGCCTGGTCGGCTATCCGAACGCCGGCAAGTCCACCCTGATCCGCGCGGTATCCGCTGCGCGACCGCGCGTTGCGGACTATCCGTTCACGACCCTGCATCCCAATCTCGGCGTCGTGCGTGTCGGCCAGGACCAGAGCTTCGTGATCGCCGATATTCCAGGCCTCGTCGAAGGCGCGGCGGAAGGCGTCGGGCTCGGTATCCGGTTTCTCCGCCACGTTATGCGCACGCGATTGCTGCTGCATCTGGTCGACATGGCGCCGCTCGAGGGCACCGACGACCCGGTGGAGCAGGTCCGGACGATCGGACGCGAGCTGGTCAAGTTCGATGCGGAACTCGCGGCCCGCCCGCGCTGGCTGGTACTTAACAAGTCGGACCTGCTGGACGCGGAGAGCACCCGGCACCGCGCCCGAGCGATCGTCGAAGGGCTTGCCTGGGAGGATCCGTGGTTCGTCGTTTCGGCGGCGACGGGCGAGGGCACGCGCGAGCTCGCCCAGAAGGCGATGGCGTTCCTGGATCTCGAACGCGCAGACGCTCGCGAAGCGATGCGCGAGGCCGGTACTTCCGGGTGAGGGACTCCGCCGCGCCTCGGAAGGGCAGCGCTCCGGGGCCGGCGTTGCGCTGCCGGCCGGGATCAGGCCGAGGCAGCGGCCTGTTCGATCGCGCGAATGCGCATCGTCAGGCGGCTCTTGTGCCGCGCTGCCTTGTTGCGATGGATGAGGCCACGCGCGGCGAAGCGATCGAGCAGCGGCTGCGCCGTCGCAAAGGCGGATTCCGCGCCGGCCTTGTCGTTGGTCTGGATCGCCTTGAGCACGCGCTTGACGGCGGTGCGCATCATCGAGCGCTGGCTGGCGTTGTGGGCGTTGCGCTTGACCGCCTGGCGGGCGCGCTTCTTGGCGGACTTGATGTTGGCCACGGGAAAACTCCGAAGTCGGTTTCGACTGATGCGGGAAAAAGACCAGCCATTATGGACTTCGGTGGCCTCAGGGTCAACGCGCCATGAAAATGTTGCGCTCCTCCGCCCTTTTCGGCGGGATGACGCTGCTTTCGCGCGCGACCGGGCTCGCGCGCGACCTCATCCAGGTCACGCTGTTCGGCGCGAGCTCCGCCATCGACGCGTTCCTCATCGCGTACCGCATTCCGAACCTGCTGCGGCGCATCTTCGCGGAAGGGTCCTTCGCACAGGCTTTCGTCCCGGTGTTCACCGACACCCTGCGCCGCGGCGATCGCGAGGAAGTACGCGAGCTGCTCGATCATGTGGCCGGTGCCCTCGGCGCCGCGCTGCTGCTGCTGACTGCGCTGGGCATCGCGTTCGCCCCCGCGATCACCGCGCTGTTCGCTCCCGGGTCGCTGGACGAGCCGATCAAGTTCGCGCTGACGACCGAAATGCTGCGCATCACCTTTCCCTACCTGCTGCTGGTTTCGATGGTCGCGCTCGCGGGCGCCGTGCTCAATTCGCATCACCACTTCGGATTGCCGGCGCTGGTACCGGTACTACACAACCTGACCATCATCGCGGCCGCCGTGTGGCTGGCGCCGCACATGCAGGTGGGACCGGTGGCGCTCGCCTGGGGCGTGGCAATCGCCGGCGTACTGCAGCTCCTGGTGTTGTGGCCTGCGCTCGGGCGCATCGGACTGCGTCCGCGATTTCGCCTGGACCTGAAACATCCGGGAGTGCGACGCGTCTTTCGCCTCATGGTGCCGACGCTGTTCTCCGCGAGCGCCGCGCAGATCAACCTGCTGGTCGGCACCGTGTTCGCCTCGCTGCTGGTCACGGGAAGCCAGACCTGGCTTTACCTGTCCGACCGGTTGATCGAACTTCCACTTGGCGTCTTCGGCGTGGCGCTCGGGACGGTGATCCTGCCGCATCTCGCGCGCCGCAATGCCGAAGAGGACCGCCAAGCCTATGCGGCGACGCTCAACTGGGGCGTGCAGTGGGTACTGCTGCTGGCCCTGCCTGCCGGTCTCGCACTTTTCCTGCTTGCGGAGCCGCTTGCGGCCACGCTCTATCAGCATGGACGTTTCACTGCGTTCGACACGAAGATGGCCGCGCTCGCCATCGCCGCGATGAGCATCGGGGTGCCGGGCTTCATGCTGACCAAGGTGCTCGCCCCGGCGTTTTTCGCGCGACAGGATCCGAAGACGCCGATGCGCGCGGCCTTGCAGACGGTCGGGCTCAATCTGCTGCTCACCATGGCGCTGGTGACACCGCTCTGGCAGCTCGAGATCGTCGGTGCGCACGCAGGCATCGCGCTCGCGACCGCGATTGCGGGGCTCTTCAACGCCTGGCTGCTGTGGCGCGCGTTGCGGCGCCAGGGCCACCCCTTCGGACACGCCGAATGGCCGCGGGTCTGGCGCGGCTGCCTGCTCGGTTGCGCGCTGATGATGCTGGTCCTGTTGCTGCTGAGGCAGCGGATCGGGCTTTGGGGTGACTACGCCACGCTCACGCGAGTGCTGTTCCTGACTGCGGCCGTAGGGCTCGGCGCGGGCGCCTACCTGCTCGGGATCTGGCTGGCTGGCGTGCGTCCGCGCCATCTGCGCGAGCCGACCTGAGCGCTCCCGGCTAGACTTCCGCCGGAACCAGGGCCCAGGCTAAGCGCGCGCATGCAGGCATCTCAATTTGGCGCGGCCGCATCATCGGACTTCGCGCGCGCATCGTGGTTGCGGTTCGTGGCCTGTCTGCCCTGGATCCTGCTCGTCTGGCAGGCGCTCTGGCTGCTGCATTTCGCCAGGAGCACGGGCTGGTGCTGCGATGCTTCCTACTACCTCCAGACCGGCCGGATCCTCTGGGAACAGGGTCTCTATTACCCCGACATGCTGGCGGGCTACCGTCCGTACCTGACGCCGCTCGTGGTCGGCGTGATCGGTCAGTTTCCGGTGTCGACCGCCGTCATCTGCGACGCCAACCTCGCCTACTCGTTCAATGCCGCGGTGCTGTTCGCGGCGATTTCCGCCGGCCTGACCCTCGGGTTCTCCCGATTGCTCACGCGACGCCAGTGGTTGCTGGTCAGCCTGCCGACCCTCTTCAATCCGTTTTTTCTTGCGGATCTCGTGGTGCCGCTGCAGGAATCGGTGACGTTGTTCGTGGCGCTGCCCGTGCTCACCCTCGTGGGTGCGAGCCTCATCCTCGGGCGCCTCGAGCGGGTGGCGTTTCTCGTGGTGGCGTTGACGGGCTTCGTCGCGATGGCGCGCACGTCCAACGCGATTGTCGGCGCCGCCGCCGCGGTGCTCTGCGTGTTCCTGCTCTGGCACCTGCGGCATGACGCGCGGCGGAGGCTGCGACTGGTGGTGTCGGCCGCGGCCGGAATCGTGTTCGCCGTGTTGCTGGTACTGCCGCAACTGTCGATCAATCGCCACCACTTCGGCTCGCTCGTCTCACCGCACTACCAGGAGATCGCGCGGCTGCAACTCGAGCACGGGGCGGATCTCATGCGTTACGGCACCGCCTATGAGGACGGCGAATGGAAAGGCATCCGCCTGCAGTCCGCCTGGTACGACTACACCCCGGGCGCGGCGGTCGATCATCCCTACGAAAACGCGGGCTGGGGAGTGGTGCCACAGGTGCTCGCGCACTTTTTCGCGGGATTGCACGTCGACGAGCCCCGCACCTACTGGTCGCGCGGGCGGCCCAGCGGTTTCAGCGCATGGTTCGTGGCATCCGCTCTCATGGCGTTTCTCGGCACCATCGGCATTGCCCGCGATCTCCGTCATTGCCCGAGGGTCGGGTGGACCCTGCTCGTCCTCGTGGCCGTGTCGGTGGCGTCCACCGCGCTGCTCGCGGTGGAATCGCGATTCGGAATCTGGGGCCAGCTGGGACTGGCGATGGGCACGGCGCGACTGCTGTTCGCGCAACCCCGCCACCCTCGCATCCTGCAGATCGTGCTGCTTGCGCTGGCCTACGTCGCCGTGGCGATGTCCATCAATCTCTGGCTCTGGACGTACGCGTAGCAATCCGGGCGCAGACGCCACGCGCGCGGCAACCGCAGCATCTGTGGTGGCGGCTATACTCCGGCGCTTCGATGCGTGGACTTCATGCGTAGACTTTTTCGTGACGCCGGCGGCGGGCAGCTTTTTCCGCAAGGCTCGGTTGCGACCATCGGCGCGTTCGACGGCGTGCACCGCGGCCATCGTGCGTTGCTGGGCGCAGCATGCGCGGACGCGCGCAAGCGTGCGCTGCCCCTGGTCGCACTCAGTTTCGAACCGCTGCCCCGCCAGTTCTTCGCGGGACGCAAGCAGGTGGTGCGACTCTCCACGCCAAGGCAGAAATTCTGCCAGCTCCGGCAATCCGCGGATGTCATCGGCCTGCTCCGGTTCAACGCGACCCTGGCCTCGATGAGCGCCGAGGACTTCGTCACGGACGTGCTGGTGGCGCGGCTGGGCGCGCGCAGCGTCTGGGTGGGCCCCGGATTCCGATTCGGCAACGCGCGCAGCGGCGATATCTCGCTACTGCGGACGATGGGCGAATCGCTGGGCTTCGAAGCGTCATCGATCCCGCCGGTGCTCGCGCGCCAGGTAGAGGCGGGCGAGGGCGAAGAGCGCATCAGTTCCAGCGCGATTCGTGCTGCGCTGGCGGCCGGAGACTTCACTTCGGCGGAACGAATGCTCGGCCGTCCATTCCGCATGGGAGGGCATGTGGTGTACGGACAACAGCTTGGTCGCACGCTCGGCTACCCGACCGCGAACCTGCCGATCCTGCACGGGCGCGCACCCATCGCGGGCATTTTCGCGGTTCTTGTCAGCGGTGGCGGCCTGGCTTCGCATCCGGGCGTGGCGTCGCTCGGTACGCGGCCCACGGTGGGCGGTGTGGAGCCGATACTCGAAGCGCATGTGTTCGACTGGAGCGGCGATCTGTACGGGCGGCGCATCGAAGTCGAGTTCGTCGAGCATCTGCGTGACGAGGTCCGCTTCCCGGATCTCGATACGCTGGTCGCGCAGATGGATCGCGACGCCGAGCTCGCGCGCGCTGTCCTCGCCTCCCATCCCATCAACAGGGTCTCCGCGTGAGCCGCGACTACAAGCACACCATCCAGCTGCCTGCCACGGATTTTCCGATGCGCGGCGACCTGCCGAAGCGCGAGCCCGGCATGGTCCGGGCCTGGCAGGAAAACGATCGCTACGCGCGTCTGCGCGCCGCGACGATCGGCCGCCCGCGTTTCGTGCTGCACGACGGACCTCCGTACGCCAACGGCGCCATCCACATCGGGCACGCGGTCAACAAGATCCTGAAGGACATCGTGGTGAAGTCGAAGCTGGTTTCCGGCTTCGACGCGCCGTACGTGCCGGGTTGGGATTGCCACGGGTTGCCGATCGAACTCGCGGTGGAGAAGACCCACGGCAAGGTCGGCCAGAAACTCGACGCCGCCGCGTTCCGCGCGCAGTGCCGACAGTATGCGGGCGAACAGATCGCGGGCCAGAGCGCGGACTTCCAGCGCCTCGGGGTGCTCGGCAACTGGAACGATCCCTATCGCACCATGGATTTTCGCTACGAGGCGGGAATGCTGCGTGCCCTGGCCAGGATCGTCGAACGCGGCCACCTCGCGCGGGGTGTCAAACCGGTGCACTGGTGCTTCGATTGCGGCTCGGCGCAGGCCGAGGCCGAGATTGAATACGCCGACAAGGTTTCTCCCGCGGTCGACGTTGCCTACGCCGTCGTGGCGGCGGACCGCACGCGGGTCGCCGATGCGTTCGGCGTGGCGATCGATGCCAACGCGATCGTCTGCGTGCCGATCTGGACCACCACGCCGTGGACACTCCCCGCGAGTCTCGCGGTCGCGCTCGGTCCCGATCTCGAGTACGCGATGGTGCGGGGCCCGGATCAGGACGGGCAACCGCGATGGCTGATCGTCGCCCGGGACCTCGTGTCGCGTGCGCTCGCGCGCTACGGCATCGACACGCCGGAACTGCTCGGGGGCGGCGTGCCGGGTGCGATGCTCGAGGGCGTGCGGCTCGCACATCCGTTCTACGCGGGGCGGACCGTACCGATCCTGCTCGGCGAACACGTGTCGGCGGAGGAGGGCACCGGCGCCGTGCACACCGCGCCCGGTCACGGCCAGGAAGACTTCGCCGTGAGCCAGCGCTACGGCCTGCTCGAACGGTTCAGCGCGGCGGAAATCAATCCCGTCGCCGCCAATGGAACCTACCTGCCGGGCACTCCGCCCGCGGGCGCGCACGCACTCGAAGGCGTGCATATCTGGAAGGCCAACGATCTCATCGTGTCAGCGCTCGGCGACAACGGCACGCTGCTGCACTTCGAGCGCGTCACCCACAGCTATCCGCACTGCTGGCGGCACCGCACGCCCGTGGCTTTTCGCGCCACCCCGCAGTGGTTCATCGCGATGGAACCGGCGAACCTGCGTGCCGACTCGCTCGAAGAGATCGCCCGCATCGGGCGTGCCGGTGGCTGGTATCCGGACTGGGGCGAGGAGCGGATCGCGGGCATGATCGCGGGACGGCCCGACTGGTGCATCTCGCGACAGCGGACCTGGGGCGTGCCCATCGCGCTGTTCGCGCACAAGGTGACGGGCGAACCGCATCCGCGTTCCGTTGAGTTCCTGCGCGTTGTCGCGGAGCGGGTGGCCACGCAGGGCGTGGAAGCCTGGTATGCGCTCGACGCTGCCGAACTGCTGGGCGAGGACGCGAAACACTACGACAAGGTGCAGGACATCCTCGACGTCTGGTTCGACTCGGGCGTCACCCACGAATGCGTCCTGGCCGCACGGCCCGAAGACGGGTTGTCCAAGCCCGCGGAACTCTATCTCGAGGGTTCGGACCAGCATCGCGGCTGGTTCCAGTCCTCGCTGCTGACCGGCGTCGCGATGGACGGCGCAGCGCCGTACCGGCAATGCCTGACGCACGGGTTCGCCGTCGACGCGCAGGGGCACAAGATGTCCAAGTCGATCGGCAACGTGGTGGCGCCGCAGAAGGTGATGGACGTGCTCGGCGCGGACGTGCTGAGGCTCTGGGTTGCGGGCACCGACTACCGGAACGAGATGACGGTGTCGGATGAAATCCTAAAGCGCACCGCCGACGCGTATCGCCGCATCCGCAATACCGCGCGCTTCCTGCTCGGGAATCTCGCCGGGTTCGATCCCGCGACGCATGAGGTTCCGCTCGACGAAATGCTGCTGCTCGACCGCTGGATCGTGCACCGCGCCCACGCGCAGCAGGTGGCCATCGTCGCCGCGTACGACCGCTACGACTTTCCCGACATCGTGCAGCGGCTGTCGAATTTCTGCAGCGTGGATCTGGGTTCACTGTATCTCGACGTGACCAAGGATCGCCTCTACACGATGCGCGAGAACAGTGTCGGCCGTCGCTCGGCGCAGACGGCGATGTACCACCTTGCGCACGCCTTCGTGCGCTGGATCGCGCCCATCCTCTCGTTTACCGCCGACGAGATCTGGGAGCACCTGCCGGGCGCGGAGGGCGACGTACTGCTTGCCGGCTGGTACGGCGGACTGGCTCCGCTGCCGAAGGATGCGGCCCTGTCGCCCGTGGATTTCGAGCGGTTGCTGGCACTGCGCTCGCGGATCCAGACCGTGCTCGAGCCCATGCGCGCGGCGGGAAGCATCGGCTCCTCGCTCGACGCCAGGGTCGAGGTGGCTTGCCGGACGGGCGGAGCATTCCAGACACGCTTCGCCGGGGTCGCCGACGAACTCAGGTTCCTGTTCATCACCTCGGGCGTAGAACTCGTGGAGGCGGAATCGCCATTGCCGCCGGCAGGCGTCGAGGCCGAACTACCCGGCGACGCTGCGGATCCCGTCCGGGTGCGGGTCGCGCCTTCAACCGATCCCAAATGCATCCGCTGCTGGCATCATCGGGCGGACGTCGGTTCGGACCCTGCGCATCCCGAGATCTGCGCCCGATGCGTCGGCAACGTGGAGGGCCCGGGTGAGCTTCGTCTTTACTTCTGATCGTGGAGCGGAACCGCAGGGCGTGCGCGGCCTGGCATGGCTCGCGCTTTCCGCAGTCGTGGTCGCGTTGGACCAGTGGACGAAGGCAATGGCCGTCGCCAGCCTCGAGCTGCACCGGCCCGTGCCTTTCATTGACGGCTTTTGGAACTGGATGCTGGCCCGCAACTATGGCGTGGCCTTCAGTCTCTTCGACGATCATGCGGGCTGGCAACGCTACGGCCTGTCCGCCTTCGCCTTGCTGGTCGCCGCTGTATTCCTGGTCTGGCTCACGCGTCTGGCCCGCCGCGAGCGCGCCACGTCCGCCGCCCTCGCGCTCTTCATCGGCGGCGCCATCGGCAACGTGGTGGATCGGCTGCGCCTCGGCTACGTGGTGGATTTCGTGGATTGGCATATCGGCGAGCATCACTGGCCCGCGTTCAACATCGCCGACTCCGCGATCGTCTCGGGCGCCGTGCTGATGGTGCTGGCCGCGTGGATCGACGCGCGCAGGTCTCGTGGCCGGAGCCTTCGATGAGCTCGAAAGGCGCATCGACCGGGCCAGACCCATCGCTCTCCCACGCCTTGACAGGAGGGCCGCTCGACGCGTCGACGCACGCGTCACCGACTCCGGCGACAATGCCTCCCATGGAAGTCCTGCTGGCCAATCCACGCGGATTCTGCGCGGGAGTCGACCGCGCGATCGAAATCGTCGAACGGGCGCTCGAATCCTTCGGTGCGCCGATCTATGTCCGCCATGAGGTCGTGCACAACCGCTTTGTCGTCGATCGTCTGCGCGGTCTCGGCGCGGTGTTCGTCGACGAGCTGGCCGAGGTGCCCGATGGTTCCACCGTGGTGTTCAGTGCGCACGGCGTGTCGCAGGAGGTGCGCACGGAGTCGTCGGGCCGGGGTCTGCGCGTGTTCGATGCCACGTGCCCGCTGGTGACCAAGGTGCACATCGAGGTCGCCCGGCATTGCCGCTCCGGCCGCGACGTGGTGTTGATCGGGCACGCGGGACACCCGGAAGTCGAGGGCACGATGGGCCAGTGGATCGACGCCGCCAATCGTGCGGAAATACACCTGGTCGAAAACGTGGGCGACGTCTCGCTGCTCTCGCTGGCGCAGCCGGACAACGTCGCCTACGTCACCCAGACCACGCTGTCGGTGGACGACACGCGCGCGGTGATCGGCGCGCTGCGCGCTAGGTTTCCCGCGATCGAAGGCCCCCGTCGCGACGACATCTGCTACGCCACCCAGAATCGCCAGGACGCGGTGCGTCGACTGGCAAAGGAGTGCGATCTCGTGCTGGTGGTGGGCTCGCCCAACAGCTCGAACTCCAACCGGTTGCGCGAACTGGCAGAGAAGCAGGG
>JBGTIG010000097.1:0-3401 GCA_041745755.1 Lysobacterales bacterium | reverse complement strand
GCGCGCGGGCGCCGGCTTGCCCGGACGGCGTGCGCCGCGCGGATTTCCTGGCTTCGGATTGCCGCGCACGGGGGTGCGCGTGGGAGTGACGGTGTTGCTCACGCTCGGTGTTCCCGTTCCAGCCCGATCGGGTTGGCGATGATAGCGGCAGTTTTCGTTTCGCGTTGCGGCCGATTACAGTGCACACTTGCAGGGACGACTGGATGCTGCGGCGCCCGCCCCTTGATCGAATCCGCTCCCATGTTTGCGCTCGGCATCACGCTCGCGTGGCTCGCGGGCGTGCGCGTGTACCTGACGGTGTTCGGCGTCGGCGCCGCCTCGTCGCTCGGCTGGATCGATCTGCCCGCGGGCCTGGCGGTGGTCGGCGAACCCCTGGTGATCGCGGTCGCGTTCGCGCTGACCATCGTCGAGTTCGTCGCCGACAAGATTCCCGGCGTCGACTCCGGATGGGACCTGCTGCATACCCTCGTGCGCATACCCGCCGGTGCATTCCTGGCGGCTTACGCGCTGACGCCGGAAGGCGGGGATCCCGGAATCGCGGCGCTGGCGACGGGCGGCAGCGTGGCGTTCGTCGCGCACGCACTCAAGAGTGGCACGCGGGCCCTGCTCAATACCTCTCCCGAACCCATCAGCAACTGGAGTGCGTCGCTGGCGGAGGACGCCGCCACGGTGTCGATCCTCGCCGTAGCGTTCGCCTATCCGTGGGTCGCGCTCGGATGCGTATTGACGCTCACGGTGATCCTGGTCGCGGCGCTCTGGTGGGTCGTGCGCTGGTTCCGGCGCCGCCGCAACGTGGTGGCGACGGTGTCGCGGGCGTGATCCGATAACCCCTGTCGGGAGCGCATCGGCACTCCCCGCAGTTCTTTCCATCGATCTCACGGAGGCGACCGGCATGCTCTGGCTCAAGGCTTTCCATATCGTGTTCGTGGTCATGTGGTTCGCGGGGCTGCTCTACCTGCCGCGACTCTTCGTCTACCATCGCGCGCTCGGCGCCGACGAGGCGGCCGCGCACGCGCGCTTCGTCACGATGGAACGACGGCTGCTTGCGATCACGACGGTGGGTGGCGTGCTGGCGCTCGCGTTCGGCGTCGCGCTGCTGACATGGTGGATAAGCAATGCGCCGGAATATTTCGCGCAAGGCTGGCTGCATGCCAAGCTCGCGCTGGTCGCCCTGCTGATCGCGTTCCACGCCCATTGCGCGGTATTGGCCGGTCGACTCGCGCGTGGCACCGCGCGCATGGGCGTGACCGCGCTGAAGTGGTTCAACGAGGTTCCGGCGTTGATCCTCATCGCGATCGTCGTCCTCGTCGTCGTGAAACCCTTCTAGGGAAGTTCTGATCAAGTCATCCTGACTTGCCAGACCGGCGCCGGGTTCGGCGCAGCTCCGAACCCGGCGCCCACGAATCAATCGCCTGTCGATTGATTCGTGGCGATACGTCCCTGCATCGCAGAACCTGCGAACCTTGTTCAGAGGTTCCCTGGGCGGCTGGCCGTCGCCAACCTTCGCGGCTCGAGCCGCGAAGGTTTCCGTCAAGCGGACTGCTGTGTTCGTGGCGTCCTCCGTCCTCCTTCCATTGCCCGCTGTCCCCGGTCCTCCGTTCCCGCGTCCGAAGGGGCTTCTGGCATACTTTTGCGGAGGAATCGGGCCGCCCCTGCGGTCCGCGCATCCTGGGGCAGAAAGGGGCGGCATGAGCAATCCGATGGACGTGACTCAGAACGTCGAGCTCAAGCTCGCGTTCCTGAAGCATTTGCCGAAGCGCCTGGAGACGCTCTACCGCCGCGTTCAGCGCCTGAGCCAGGGGGGCTGGGACATCAATGCGATGTCGCAACTGTTCAACGATGTGCAATCGCTCAACGGCACCTGCGGCCGCTACGGGCTGGTGGAGCTCGGTCAGAAGCTGCATGCACTCGAACAGGTGCTGAGCGATCTCGGCCGGACCGCGGGACTTCCGGACCAGGCGACCGATCGCCGCATCCTCGATCTCGTCGATGACCTCGCATGGCATTCCGAAGCGCAATCGCACACGCTGACCGAGCAGGGCAGCGGCCAGTCCGACTTTTCGGCTCCGACTGCGGATGCCACGTCGACCGGAGCGGAGGACCTTCCCCCGACCGCCGACAAGAAGGAAGGCGGGCCAGCCGTTTCGCCTTCGGTTGCCGATGCCAACAAGCCGCAGCCGGCCTCCGGGACACCCAAGCCAGCTGCTCCGCCAGCGGAGTCGACGGTGCGCGCGCGCACCTCGCGGGATCTGGCTGCGGCCCGTGTGCTCGGCAGCATCGAACCCGCCGTCGCTCCACTGACCGCCGCCGCAGGCAAGCCCCGCACCAGCGGCTTCCAGCAGCGCACGAGCGCCCTGCGCATCTATCACCTGAGCAGCGGGGATGGTCCGGCTGAACTTGCCTGCGCTGAACTCGCCGCCGCCGGCGACACCGTCGAGACGCTGGACGATCCAGAGGAAATGGCAGAGATGATCGGTGCGCTGTCGCCGCACCTCATCATCGTCGACCCGGCATTCGGCGAGACGCTGTCCCTGCTCGGCGCGGCCGTTGCGGCCGCACGCGAGAACGCGCATCACCGCGTATTCATGCTGGTGCTGGCCGAGCGCCAGGACGTCGCCCTGCGGCTGGCCGCCATGCGTGCGGGCGCCGACGCCTTCATGCCGCCACCGGTCGACGCGCGCGATGTGCTCCTGCGTTCGCGCGAACTGCTCGCGACCGGAGACGAAACGCCATTCCGCGTGCTCATCGTCGAGGACGATCGCGCCCAGTCGATGTTCGCCGAATCGATACTGCGCAAGGCCGGCGTCGAAACACGCGCCGTGCTCGAAGCACTCGACACCCTCGATGCGCTCGACGAGTTCAATCCCGAACTCATCCTCATGGATCTCAACATGCCGGGTTGCGACGGCATTGAGCTCACGACGCTGATCCGCGAGCGCGGGAATTTTCTCAACACGCCGATTGTGTTCCTGTCGGGCGAACAGGACAGCGAGCGCAGGTTCGATGCGCTCAACGTCGGCGGCGACGACTACCTCACCAAGCCGATCCGCCCGAAGCACCTCATCGCCGCGGTCACCAACCGCATCCGCCGGGCCCGACAGCTGCAGCAGCGCACGACGCTCAAGCGCGAGCCGCGCGATGAAGTGACGGGACTCTACGAGCGCGCCTATGTGCTCGATCGTGTGTCGGAAGACCTCTCCGGCGATCCACGCGAGCACGGCGTACTGATGTTCTGCCGCCTGCTGGGCGCCGAGCTCGCGCGGGAAAAGCATGGCGTGCTCGCGTTCGACGCCCTGATCGCGCAGGCGGGGGCGCTCCTCGGCGCGCAGACCGCGAGCGGGGACCTGGTGGCGAGGTTCGGCGAGGACACGTACGTCATCTATCAGCCCGCCGCGGATCCG
>JBGTIG010000096.1:0-13142 GCA_041745755.1 Lysobacterales bacterium | reverse complement strand
CTAGCGACAAGGGGGGCGTTTAGCGTTTCGGAAGATCACCTGGGCATCTCCACACTCGCCATCCACGGTGCCGGTGTCGTGCAGACTTATCGTTTCATCGTCGAGAACGAACTGGCGAGTGGACAGCTGGTCGAAGTGCTTAGACCTTACGGCGGACGGTCGCGGCCGTTCTCCATCGTGTATCCGGCGTCGCGGCATATGCCGCTGCGACTTCGTGCCTTTATCGACTTTCTGGTTCAGGAAGGCAGTCCAGGTTATTCCGTCTAAAACGTGCAGATCCCAAAGGCGCTCGAAGCCGCGCGGAGCTCACAGCTGCGGGTCCATTAGTGACGTGGCGGAACTACAGAAAGTACGCCAGATGGCGTTTCTCCCCGCGCTCGCGTCCGATACGGTGGAGCCCCGACGCCCTGCACGTCGACGGCAGTCAGGGCGGCGGCCACTGACGTTTGCTGAATCGTATTCTTTACCGTGAGGATGGCTTAATCCTTGAAATGAGACCCAACTGCGAATGCTGCGATAGCGACCTGCCCGCAGACGCAATGAATGCTGAATTTTGCATTATCGAGTGCACCTACTGCACCAGCTGCGCAGTAGCTTCAAACCAAGCCAGAATTGAGGCTGGTGTGCGAGGCTGGTGTGCGTTGTCGGCCAATGACGAATGGCCCGGGCCCCAACGCAAGGAGATGGACATGAATGACCAAGTTGCAATTGCTCCGAGAATCAACGCCCGCTTCGCGGGTCGGATTAATTCAGGCGTTAGGTTGCGTGGACACTATGTCGCAAATCGTACATTCAGAAATGCTCGAACTTATACCAATAGACATACCCAATCTTCGCCGCCTCGCGGCCTCAGAGCCTGTTGACCTAGGCGGCATTGAAATACTCGATGGCGCGCTGCCACCCGCCCGGGTTGCAGCTCACGCACTTGCTCAGGTAGGCGCTGGCACATCAGCCCATTGGTGCACTCCCTTCCTGATTATTTCGGACAGCACCGTCCTTGGCACGTGCAGATTCAGGAATGCTCCCGTGCACGGCGTCGTGTCGATCGGCTACGGGGTGGCAGAGAGCCAGAGAGGCCAGGGCGTCGCGACCGCGGCAGTTAGGCAACTGCTGCAAAAAGCAGCTTCGAGCGGTCTCGTGCATCAAGTCGTTGCACATATCCTCCCAGACAACGTAGCGTCATCCAAAGTTGTTTCGCGGTTAGGCTTCTCAATGGGTGATTTGATCGTCGACCACGACGGAGAAACAGTAGCGATCTGGTCTATCCAGGTCGCAATCTAGCAATTCCGTAAGGAACTTCCCGTCAACTCCTCGCGCATGATGCCCTTGCCTTGAGCTGTTCGGCGGTTGCTGGTGATCGAGTTGCTGCTTGGTGTTGCGTGACGCTCTTGTCGGTGCGATGCGGATGCAACGGTTGCCAGACTGCATTTCCGTAATCGGTCTTGTTGGGCTCAAGTCGCCGAGCCCGGACCAGGGTAAAAACCGCACCCGGAGGCCTCTTTCGTTCATCGGTCTCGCCCATGCCCGGGGATCAGCCAGAACATGTGGTGGCGACCAGATTGTTAGTCAGGCTCTCTCCAGGTCGGTCTGACCCGTTGTCTACCGTGCTCGCTCCGGCGTTGAAAGTGATTTGATTTGCTCAGACAGCTGCGCGCGCTTGTGGGCTTGCGGCACGCTGCAGCATTGGGTGCTTGCTCCACGCATCTGCGTCGTAGTCTTCGCCACGCGCCAGCATCGCCCACAGTTGCCGTGTGTGCTTGTTGGCGATCGCGACCAGCAGCTTGCCGAACGGCAATCGCCTGGCCAGCAGCTGGATCCAGATCTGCTCCGGTGTGGCCTTTTCGTGCGGCACTTTGTGCGCCCGCTGCACGCTGCTGCGGGCGCCCTGGATCAACAGGGTGCGCAAGTACGAATCGCCACGGCAGGTGATGCAGCCTAATCGAGCATGGCCACCGCTCGAGTGCAGCGTCGGTGCAAGTCCGAGCCACGCTGCCAGTTGCCGACCGTTCTTGAAGTCATGCGCCGACCCTACCGTCGCCACTACAGCGTCTGCCGTGAGTGGGCCGATACCGATGATCGAACGCAACCGCACACAGCGGCCATCCGTCTTCGCGTGCACCTCGATGCGCCGGTCGTACGCCGCGATTCGTTCGCGCAACTGCTGCCAGTGCGCGTTGAGATCCCCCAGCAACTCGACCACCGAATCCGGCAATCCGAGCTCTCCCAGATCAGCGAGCGATTGCCGCAGGGCCGCATCGCTACGCGTCAGCACCACGCCGAACTCAGCAAGCAGGCCGCGCAAGCGGTTGCTGACCGCCAGAGTCTCAGTCTTGTAACCCTCGCGACCCCGGTGCCAGGCGAGGCGAGCCTGTTGCTCAACCGTCTTCACTGGCACGAAGCGCATGTTGCCCTGACGTGCCGCAGTGGCGATCGCCTCGGCGTCGTTGCGATCGTTCTTGACGGTTCGGCTCTTGCGAAACGGCGCCACGAACTGCGCCGCCATCAGCCGCGGCTGCAATCCGTGCTGCAGGCAGCGACGGGCCCAGTGATGCGCGCCGCTGCAGGCCTCCATCGCCACTTGCGTGCCAGCAGGCACTTGCCGCGAAATTGTCGCGCCGGAAATCCCGGCGCCTCTGGACTCGCCCGCGCGCATCCATCTCACACGTCGAAAACACCTGCTTTGCCAGGTCCACGCCGATCGTTATAGTCGTCATGGGAGACTTCTCCTTCACCTGATTGTTCGTCGAAACACAATCGTGGCACTCGATGCCGACGCGGTCTCGGCCGCTGAAGCGGGAAGTCTCCTTTTTACTCGTTCAAGCCGAACCCGCTTCGTCACTTCGTTGAACTGTTTTATAGCTGGCCTTCTTTTCAATCCCGGTTCGCGTGTTGCGGGTCCCGCCTCAGCCACCGATGAGCCGCTGAACCGCACGGTATTCCCGCAGCCACCGCTGACGCAGCCTGCGGCTCAGCCAGACGGTCGCCCCCAGGGATGCGACGGCCATGACCAGCAAGGCCAGTGCCGCACCGCGCCACCCCTCGCCGGCCAACAACCAGACGCCCGCACTGGCCACCACCGCATATGCGAGGAGCAACCACGCCGTAGTACGTGCCAGCCACAGGTCGCGCAGGCCGGAGCGCAGCTGGGCAAGCCTGAGCCGCGCATAGGTGCTGGTGCTCCCGGTGGCGTCCGTTGCATGCCTTTGCGGCGCTCGCAGCACGATGGTCCACGCCATCGGCAGGAACACCACGAAGAACGGCATCAGCAGCCAGTGCGCAGGATCAACGCGGCCGCTCAGCAGCGCCAGGCCGAACACCAGCACGGCGATCACTGTGAGCACCACTTCCGTGGTGCGCAGCAGCCGCAGCCGCCGCTGGTGTCGGCGTACGCGGCGGGTCAGGTCCTGCTGCATGTCGGAGTGCGTCTGGCCTTGCCACGCATCCTTCAACAGATCGTCGAATTTCATGGGATGCCCTCCTCTTTGGACAACGCCTTCAGGCGTTCGCGGGCGCGATGCAGGCGCACCCCCACATTCTCCGCGCTGATTCCCAGCATGTCGGCAATCTCCTGGTAGTCGAAACCTTCCAGCCGCAACATCAGCACCTGGCGCAGGTTGAGTGGCAGCGTGGCCAGCGCCTCGAACAGCCATTGCGTGCGGGCGCAGGCGTTGGCCGTGGCCGGGTCCGCCACGTCGTGCAGCGTGTCGTCGAACGGAACCGGTGACGGCATCCGCGTTTCCGCGCGCACGTGACTGGCACCCAGGTTGTGCGCGATGCGCAACACGAACGGCAACAGCATGTCCGGATCGCGCAGCCGCGGGAGACTCTCCCAGATGACGAACAGCACCTCCTGCAGCAACTCGTCGCGCACAGCGGGGTTGAGCTCATAGCCGCACACCGCTCGCCACAGGTGCGGGTGGAAGGCTTTTACTTGTGGCCAGATTGGATGCATGCGGTCCTGTGGAGTGGGTCAGCCGTCGACCAAGGGACGGCCAGCAACCCTTAGTCGTTGCCGGCAGCGCGCTTCTTACACCGGAGCGTTTTTTCTTTCATGCGTAAGAAATCCCCTGTCCGTGGCGACTTAGGAAGCAAACCCACTCGAAAGGAAGCACCGAAGATGCGACGTTCCACCCTGGCAAGCCTGCTGCTCCCCGCCGCCCTGGCGTGCGCACTGGGCCCTGCGCCGGCACACGCCCACCCCACCGACAAAGTACTGGCCATCGACAATGTGCACATCGTCGAGGCCGAACACAACCGCGTCAGCGCGCGCCGCTGCGTGCGCGTGCAAGGTACCCACATCACCACCATCACCGCGGCGGGATCGCCCGCCTGCCTGCGTGATGCCCGCGCCGTCAACCTGCAGGGCCGCTACCTGCTGCCGGGCCTGATCGACATGCACGCCCACCTCACCTTGGGCCCACTGGAGATCAAGCGCGAGCGCGGTCGCGCGGTGATGCAGGCGCTCCCCGACGACGACATCGCCGAACACAATGCCAGGCGCCTGGTGGCATTTGGCGTCACCGCCTTGCGCAATCCGGGCGGCGACCTGCAGGCGGCCACCCGCTACAAGGCACGCCTGGCCGCCGGCGAACTGGTCGGCCCCGAAACCTTCAACGCCGGGCCGGTCATCAACAACGCCGATCTTCCCGGCCTGGCCACTGCAGCACATACCGCCGAGGACATGGAGCAGGTGGTCCGTGCACAAGTCGACGCCGGCGCCGACTGGATAAAGCTCTACACCGGCCTCTCCCCCGAGCTGCTGAAGGCTGGCATCGACGCCGCGCACCGGCATGGCCGCCCCGCCGTCGCGCATCTGGAAAGCATCGCCTGGACCGACGCATTGGCGATGGGACTGGACGGCATCGTCCACCTGATGCCGCTGAGCCCGGACCTGCTGACGCCGGAGCAGCGCACGGCCTGGCAGGCCACCGCGCGCGGTGGCACGTATTCGTTCTTCGAGTGGTGGGAGCACTTCGATCCCGAAGGCCCGCAGGCTGACCGGCTGGTGGCGGCCTACCACCATCATCGGCCGGTGTTCGACGCCACGCTCGTCGCCTTCCATGCCGCGTTCGTGCAGGACCAGGACAACCCGTACAAGGACGACGCCCGACGCTATGCCCACCCGCGACTGCTGGCCCATTGGAACGAATGGTTCACCTTCGCCATCGGCTGGCAGCCCGATGATTTCCGGCGCGCCCGCGGGGTGTGGCCGAAGGTGCAGCGCATGGCCGCGCGGCTGTATGCCACCGATGCGCGGCTGACGCTGGGCACCGACATGAGCAACCCGTGGATCGCCCCCGGCATCAGCCTGCATCGCGAAATGCAACTGCTGGCTGACGCCGGCGTGCCCAACGCACAACTGCTGTTGGCGGCCACCCGCAATGCCGCGGAGGCGCTGGGCGCCGGCGACCGCATCGGGCGAATTGCTCCCGGCTTTGAGGCCGACCTGCTGGTGCTCGACGCCAACCCGCTGGACGACATTCAACACACCCGCGACATCCACGCCGTCGTGCTCGACGGCACCTTGCTCACCATCGCCGCACTGAACGACCTCAAGGGAGAATGACAATGAAGCACACGTTCCCGCACATCGCCACCCGCACCCTACTGTCCGCAGCCTTGTCCCTGGGCTTGGCCAGTACCGTCCACGCTGGCCCCGAGGACTGGGAAACCCCCGAGGCCATCGTGCACGCCCTGTATGAAACCATCTCCGCCGATGCCGGCGTCAAGCGTGACTGGGATCGCTACCGTGCCCTGTTCCTCGATGGCGCGCGCCTGTTGGTGGCCATGGATTCCAATATCGCCAGCGGCATCATGGGCATGGACAGCGAAGAACTGATCACCCAGACCGAGAGCGCTTACGCCGCCACGGGTTTCCACGAGGTTCCACTGGTGACGAAGGTCGAGCAACACGGGCTGCTTGCGTCGGTCATGAGCAGCTTCGAGATCCGCCTGCGCCGCAGCGACAAGGAACCGCTGATGCGCGGACTGAATCACTTCCAGCTGCTCAATGACGGTGAACGTTGGTGGATCGTGTCCAACGCGGGCACGGTGGAAACACGCACCTCGCCGCTGCCCGACGCCATGCTGCCGAAGGACCGGGGAGCTGCGGAATGAGCACCCGCCGGACCGTCGTGACCGAGGAATCGCAGCCGACCCAACGCCGCAGGTGGTTCTGGATTGCGCTGGCAGGCACCGCGTGCCTGCTGTCGTGGATGGCACTAGCGGTGGGCATCGCGCTGAAGGCGGGCACCGGGGCGATGCTCGTCCTCGCAACTCTGGCCGCGGTGACTACCGAAGGCACGGTCTGGCTGGCCGCGCTGTTGCTCGGACTAAGTGTCTACCAGGCGCGCCGGCGCCTTTGGCAGAAGCTCCGCTCGCGCTTGCGTTGAACGACGAGAAAAGCTCTCGCTGTCAGGCAGCGTCACTTCGGGTCGAAAGCGGAGATCGATGTCGAGGCCGCCGGCGTAAACAGCGGCGGCTTTCGACCATGAACGGCCGTTCGCCCCGTGCATTTTGACATCCCGTCGCACCCGCGACGACTCATCGGCAACGAGAATCCATGCGCACCCGGGTGGAAGCCGATCCCGCCAAAGTTGAAACGTGCACCGTCCAGCCGATCCGCTCGGCAAGTCGCCGCACGATCTCCAGGCCGAAGCCGAACCCGCCTGAGGGTGACCCGTGGAGGTCGGGATTGGTGATCACCAGTGCATCGTCCTCTGCCCGTACGCTGATGGAACCCGGGCTGCCGTGCTGTATCGCGTTGAGCAACAGGTTGGCGAGGATCGTCTCCGCAATTTCGTCCGGTCCGCGAAACGAGACGGTAGCCGGAACTTTGACCTCGATCATCTGGCCCGCGCGATCGGCGAGAGGGGAAAGCTCCGCCGCGATCCGCTGGACAACGGGTAGCAACGGGATCGACACGGACAGGTCCGGCTGGCGCTCGGTCGCGAGCCACAAGGCTGCTCCGCTCGCCCGTGTGAGCCGCGAAACCGCGCGTTGCAGGCGATCGAATGCCGCCTCGTTGTCGCGCTGCCTGGACAGGAGCGCCAGGCTGGTCTGCGCCGACTGCAAGGGAGTTCGAAGCTCGTGGCCCAGGTAAGCCAGGGTGTGGCGTTCGTCCTCGACCGCCGAGAGCTGTGCCTCCCAGATCTCGGCGTGCATGTCGAGCAGTTTCTGGAACTCGAGTACCTGCTGGTCGCGCGCCAGGTCCCGCAGACGCTTCGGGTCGGGGCTGCTGCGAATGGTGTCGGCCAGGTGCTCGGCCTGCCGCGTCACCCGCGCGACAAACGACCGTGCCAGTGCGGCGGCCGCGAGCAGCGTGGCAAGCGTGAGCCCCAGCACCAGGATCAAGCCTGATCCGAGCCGGGGGGAAACGGCGAGCTGGTCGGTGACGTCGTAGACCACCGCGAGGCGCCCGTCCCGTAGAGTGTCGATCACCAGGACGTGCACATGCCGGCGGTCGGCGCGACGCATCTCGAAGGGCTCGCCGACCCGCGCGAACGGGAGTCGCGCGTGAATGTCGAGAGGCACCTCGGCAACGGGATACACGGAGTATTCGATTGGCAGGCGGGTCAGGCCCGGTGAGCCCGACGCCACGGTTCGCGCGGCGGCTTCGAGCTGGCGGTCGATGAAGCTGTCCTCCAGCAGGAACAGCAACAGTAATCCCGCTGCCGCGAACAGCAGCCCGACGCACGTGGCAAAGAGCATCCACTGGCGGGTCAGCAGCGACGTGAGGCTACGCGCCCGCATGGCCCGCTTCGAACCGGTACCCGATGCCCCGCACGGTTTCGATCAACGGCTCGGCGAAGGCGCTGCCCAGCACCTGGCGCAACTCGTAGATGTGCATGCGAAGCGGATCGCTGTCCGGCGGGCTGTCGCCCCATAGCAGGGCGTTGAGGTCCTCGCGGCTCACCGAGCCGGGGCTGGCGTCCATGAGCCGGCGCAGGATCACCACCGCGGTAGCGTTGAGTGTCACCCTGCCGCCAGGTCCGGCCAAAAGGGCAGCCTGCGGGTCCAGAGAATAGTCGCCGGCTCGCAGCACCACGCCACCGGTCGCGGGTATGTGGCGGGCGAGCGCCTTGACCCGTGCCAGCAGTTCGGCCGGGGCGAAGGGCTTGACCATGTAGTCGACCCCGCCGGCATCGAAGCCGCGCAGCTTGTCGTCCAGTGCCCCGCGTGCGGTCAGGAACAGGACCGGGGACCGCAGGCCCCGCCCCTTGAGTTCGCGGCAGAGCGCAATTCCGTCGCCGTCGGGCAGCTGCACGTCCAGCACCACGACGTCGAATTTCGAATGCAGCGTCGCGGCACGTGCCTGGCGCGCCGTGTAGGCAAAGTCGACCGCAACGCCGTTCGGCTCGAGGAACGCGCCAAGCCCTGCGGCGACGTCGAGGTCGTCCTCGACCAGAAGCACGCGAATGGGGGCGGAAAGTAGCGTCATCTTTCCTGTCGTCAGTGGGCGAGTCGCTGCAGGTGCCACGCGTCGCCCAGGCGGCCGTCCATCACGGCAACCACAGCATGCATGATCAGCAGGCGCTTGTCGGCCCCCCCAGCGCGATCGCGCATGCGCATGGCGGCCTCCATTCCATCGCGATGGTAGGCGGCGAGCACCTGCACGCCTCTTTCCTCGCGGGTGGCTTCGCGAACGACCGGCTCATGTCCCAGTGCGCGGATCATCCCTTCCGCCACCGACCAGGTCGACCAGGGGTTCTGGCCGGTCACGAGACGGCCATCCACCACCGTGTGATCGAGGTAATTCGGCCCCTTGCTGAACTCGCCGGCGCGTGCATTCAGAGCCTCTTCGAGAAGGAACGGAAACACCTCACGCGCATTCTTGATCAGGAAGAGCTCTTCCTCGTTGGTGAAGCCGGTAACGCGCTTGCCGTCCAGCAGCTTCTTGCCGCTGGCGAGGGTCACGTCGATCAGGGCAGCGGGTCCGTGGCAGACCGCCCCGACCACGCCGCCGGCGTCGTATATGGCCGCCGTGAGCCGCTGGATGTCCGGGTTTTCCGCAAAGTCGAACATTGCCCCCTTGCCGCCCACGAAGTAGATCCCCGCATACCGCGACGCGTCTACCTGGTCGATACGCAAGCTGTTGGAAAGACGCTCCTGGGCGTCGACGTCATTGAGGAAGGCGTAGTCAGCGTCGATGAGTTCATCGTCCATGCGCACGGGAGGGCGGCCACCCTTGGGGCTGGCGATTTCCACGTCGTACCCGTTGGCAATGAATACGTAGTACGCCCGGGAGAGCTCCGTCAGTTCGAGGCCCGCTGCCACCTCCGGACCGGCCTTGGCGGTGCTGGTCACCACGGCGAGAATGCGCCCGCGTGGGGCGGGGCGATCGGGCTTCAGCATGTCCAGTTGGGCGGGAAGGGTCTGGGGGTGGGCCAGCGGCTGGCTGTCCAGGTTCAAGCTGTGCACATACCCGCCGCCGAGACCGCCGAGGAGCCCAAGTGTCAGCAGTGTTCCGGCGATGGCCTTCTTCAGTTTGCGCATGTCCGATCCCTCTTGTGATTCAGGGGCGCAACCTACGCCGTGCATGTAAATCGAGGATCAGCTCGGCAGCTGATGTTCGACTTACATTCGCGGCGTATTGCCACTGACGTCCTCACCGGCGTTGCTGTCGTCGAAGTCGTCGGGTCCAAGCACGCGGTAGCCGCGCGCCGCGAACGCCTCGAGGACGCCGTCGGCGCCCGGGTCGAGCAACAGCCTGATCGGCACCGCGCCGACTGTCACGCGATGCGCGGAGAGTGCTTCTTCGGCGGCCTCGATCCAGCGCGCACGCATCTGTGCGCGGGCATCGGTCAGGCCTTGCTTCTGCAGCATCGGCGCACTGGTCAGCGCTTCCAGGCATGCGCTGTCCGGATCGGTGTCGTGCAGCGTGCGCAGTGCCTCGACGTCGCCGATCGCCCATGCCTCGGCGCGTGCCGACAGCAGCGCCACGTCGCCCCCCAGCCGCTGCAGGGTGCGCTCGAAGCAGTCGATGTCGTTCAGCTCGCCCCGCTTGAACTCGCGCAAGTCCTCGCGCGGATCGTCGAGCTTCAGTGCGATCGCCGCTTGGATGCGGGGCAGATCGCGCCGCTTCGCGGCCTTGGCGACGTGTTCGCCGACCGGCGATCGCGGCGACAGTCCAGCGCGCTTGACGGCCTCGAAGTGCAGCTTCTCCGCCGCAAACATCGGACGCCAGCGTTCGACCGCGCGGGCGCGGCCCAGATACTCGGCCTTGAGCTCGCTCCAGCGCGCGTGTTGTTCGGGAGTCAGCACGTCGTCGAGCGTCTTGCCGTCCGGAAGCTTGCGTGCGCCCAGTGCCAACGGCACCAGGGTCATCGCATGCAGCATGCCGCGGCCGGTGGTGATTGCCAGACTTGGCCCATCAAGGATCGCGTCCGCCTCGGCCAGCCGCGCGTCGAGTTCGGCGGAGCGCCACTCCATGCGCTTGGGCACCGGGCTCAAGGTGCCGACCAGCCACAGCACGCGGTCGCCGCGCCGGACCTGCCACAGTCCGGGGCCGGGCATCACCCCGTCGACGACGACTTCGTCGAGCGTGCGCGGGGATTCCATGGGCTGTGCGGTTCCGGCGCCGAGACTGCCGACGAGCCCAAGTGCCAGCAGTGTTACGGCGATGGCCTTCATCAGTTTGCGCATGTCCGATTCCTTTTGTGATTCAGGGGCGCAACCTACGCCGTGCATGTAAATCGAGCATCAGCTCGGCAGCTGATGTTCGACTTACATTCGTGCCGTACGGTCTGCGGATCCCGCACTCGCCCAGAGAGATGAAGTTTTGCTGTCAGCCGCTATCCCCTTGCCGCCGGATCTGCGTCGATCCGCCCCGAATGACGGCCCCGGATGAACGCACGAAGGAACGACCGTGTGCCTGGGCGCGCCACTGGGAAAGGGCGTCGTCGAATGACCTGGAGCCTCTCGCTGTTGTTCGCGCTGCTTGCGGCCACACTTGCCTTCGATGCGCATTCGGTGCCGCTCGAGCTGGAGGTACAGATGGAGCGCGCCCTGCGGGAAGAGGGACTCGCCGGCGCGGTATGGGCCACCGTCGACAGCAATGGGCGGATCACTACCGGTGCGGCAGGATCGAAAAACACCGCCACCGGCGAGGCGCTGGCACCTGAGAGCAAGGTGCACGTCGGTTCGCTTGCCAAGTCGTTCATCGCCACCGGGCTGCTGCAGTTGGCCAGCGCCGGCCGGATCGACCTTGACGCGCCGCTGGACCGCTACCTGCCGGAGCTGCGCCTGCCCAATCGGTGGCAGGCCACGCATCCGGTGCGCGTGCGCCATCTGCTGGACCACACCGGCGGTCTGGACGATATCCGTTTGTGGCAGATGTTCAGCACGCAGGCCACAGCCGACAGCCCATTGCTCGATGCCTTCAGCCGCGACCCATCGGTGCTCGTGATCCGGACCCGTCCCGGCAGCCGATTTTCGTATTCGAACATGGGCTACACGTTGGCGGCGATGGTGATCGAGGCGGTGACGGACGAGCGCTACGAGACCTGGCTGGGTCGCGAGCTGGTGCAGCCACTCGGCATGCGCGACAGCACTTTCGGATTCACTACCCAGCGCGGCCCCAAACCCGATCCGCGGCTGGCTTGGGGGCATCACGACCTGCATTCGCCAGCGGCGGCACTGCCTGTGTACGTGCGGCCGGCGGGACAGTTCACCACGACGGCGCACGACCTTGCGCTGTTCGCGAAATTCCTGATGAGCGACGGGCGCGTCGATGGCCGCATCATCGTCGAGCCTGCGCTGTTGCGGGCGATGGGACGGGCAAGCACCACCGATGCCGCCCATGCCGGCCTGGAAGCGGGGTACGCACTGGGCATGAAGTACCGTGACCGCCAAGGCGTCGTCGGCCTGTGCCACGACGGCAGCGTCGTCGGTTTCCGGTCGCAGCTGTGCATGTTCCCGGGCCGGACGGGCACGCAGGGCGGGAAGGCCTTCGTCATCGTCATCAACACCGATGGCGACGGCGCCAACACCGGACGCTTCGACGCACTGATGGCGCAGACCCTCGCGATACCGTCGCCACCCCTCGCGCAACCGGCGCGGGCGCCGCCGGGGATCGAGGGCTGGCAGGGCCGCTACGTGCCGGCGCCCAACCGCATGCACTCCTTCCGCTATGTCGATTTCCTGTTCGACAGTGCACACGTGGACTGGGATGGCCACGTGCTGCGGCTTTCACCGGCCCAGGGCGCGGCGCGACTGCTGCTGCCGACCGGAGGGATGCGCTTCACCGCGAACGATCGCACCATCGCTTCGCATGTACTGCTGAGAGGCGAGGGCGGGGAGCACCTTCTCAGCGACGGTCAGCGCACCTATCGGCGGATTCCGGCTGCACTGTACTGGCTGGTCGCAGCCAGCCTCGCCCTCGGTCTGTCCGGCCTGCTCTGGTTCCTGCTGGTTGTACCCGGTCGCGCACTGTTGCGCCGCGAGCCGGCTCTGATTCCAGGCGTGCTGGCCGCTGGTCTGCTGGCGCTGCCGATACCCGTGTTCCTGCTGCAGTCCTATACACAACTTGGCGATCGAACCTTCGCCAGCCTCGCTTTGTATGCAGCCACGGCGGCGTTGCCGTGGCTGATGTCGTGGCAGGTCTGGCGCAGTGCACGGCGCAGTGAGGGCCTGGCGCGCGGTTGGGCGAACCTGGTCGCCGCGCTGCTGGTGCTGCAGTGGTGCGGGGTGCTGGCGGGTTGGGGCATGTTGCCGTTCGCACTGTGGCGATGAGCGATGGCTCGGCCGGGGATCGCGTGCATTTTCTTGTTCTTGACTGATGGGGCGGAGGTGGGAATAGATCATGGCCAGCAGGCATCTCGCGCGTACCGCGGCACGATCCGGACCCCGCTTCGCGCGTCGGCTTAACTCAGGCATTAGGCCTCTCACAGAGAGAATCGCAGCATGAGGGCATGAGAAACATTCTTCGCCTCGCTGGATTCGTTGGGCAGATTAGGAACAGGTTTGATACCGAAGGTAATGATAGTTGTGGGTCTGCTGCTGGTGGTGTCCGAAAGTCGGTGGAAATTATCGGAGGCGTGTCTCCAGCACGTTGATGATGGTGAATGTCAGGCAGCGAGGTCAATCGGCTTGGGTTGGTCGTCGAGCGATTGCCAGCCGTCGACTTTGCGCAGCGTGATCTG
>JBGTIG010000095.1:0-3418 GCA_041745755.1 Lysobacterales bacterium | reverse complement strand
CGCGGCCGCCGGCTTGCTGGCTGCGTTCGCGGCGGCGCCAGGCGACGATCCCCCGATGGGTGGTTGCCCCGATCGTGCGGGTGCCACCAGTTTTCCTTTCGATGAAGGGGACGCGCAGGCCATCTTTCGCGTGCGCGCGGGCGGCCTGCCCATGCGTGGGGACTTCGGCGCATTGCGCGGAAGGCTGGATCTCGGGCCCGATGGCCGACGTGCGTGTGTGCAAGTGGAGCTCGAAGCGTCGTCGGTAACGATGCGAACCGACGTATTCAGCGGCTGGGCCCGCGGAGAGGACTTTTTCGATGCGGCCCGTTACCCGCGTCTGCAGTTCCGCTCGGCTCCCTTCGATCCGCGATTGCTGCATCGAGGCGGAGAGCTTGATGGCACGCTGACATTGCGCGGCATCAGTCGCAAGACGCGACTTTCGGCGTCGCGGCAGCGCTGCGCCGCGAAGGCCGACCCATGCCGGATTGAAATGCGGGCAGACATCCGGCGCAGCAATTTCGGGATGCGCGCGAGCCGCGCCATTGTCGGCGATCGGGTGCGCCTGGAACTCCGGTTCGACGCGCCAGCCGCCGCATTCGCGCAGGCCGAAGTCCCGCGCCATGACTGAGGCGCGCCGGACCGGTTTCCGCGACCCCCGACCCGGCGATAGCGTCTCGGGAGATTCTGCCGTGCGAACGCCGGGTACCGCTCTGCCTCGCCGCGGCTCCCGGCTCATTCTGGCGCCGGTCGGCGCATTGCTGTTGGGGGGTTGCGCCAGCATCGCCAAACCCGATCTCGAGCGTGCAGCCCGCGTAATCGAGGCCCAGCGCGACACCACGCTGACCTGTCAACGCGCTGATCTTTGCGCCGCTCCTTCGCCGCTGCTGGAAGCCGCGCGGGCACCCGTCAATCGCGTGGCGCTGCTCGACGATGGCACGGATGCGCTGGTGGCCAGGCTTCACCTGATCCGATCGGCGCGTCGGTCCATCGACATCCAGACCTACATCCTGGCCGACGACGACGCCGGCCACCTCGTGCTCGCCGAACTTGTCGAAGCTGCTCGCCGCGGGGTGCGGGTGCGCCTGCTGTCGGACCAGTTGTTCACCCTCGACAGCATCCGCACGCTGGCCGATCTCGCGCGCGTGCACCGCAATTTCTCATTCAAGGTCTACAACCCGACGTTCCGGAAGGCGCGTACGGAAGCGCTCGAATTCGTGGCGGGCGCCCTTTGCTGCTTCTATCGCTTCAACCAGCGCATGCACAACAAGCTCTGGATCGTCGACGGCGTGGCCGGGATCACGGGGGGTCGCAACATCGAAAACACGTATTTCGGCTGGGGCGAGAGATTCAATTTCATCGACCGCGACGCGCTGGCGATCGGCCCGGTCGGCGCCGACATGCAGCGCTCGTTCGAGACCTTCTGGAACCACGAAGCGGCGGTTGACGTGGCTGAACTGCACGATGTGGCGGCGCGTGTGCTCGCCGAAGCCGACGCCGCACGCGACGGGAAAGGGCAGCCCGTCAGTTTCGGGCACCTTCCCTATGACGATGGCGAACGGGTCGGCCGGCTGGCGGCTCGCGCGCAGGACCTTGCGTGGATCGAAGGCACGCTGCTCGCGAGCGCGCGGCCGGTACAGCAGGCGAGCTACTACAGCGACACCCCCGCGAAGCACGCCCGGGGCCGCAAGCGCGATCCCGACGGCGTCGAGCGCGGCATCACCGCGCGTATTTCGGACCTCGTCGCCGGCGCCCGGCGCGAAGTGCTGCTGCAGACGCCCTATCTGCTGATATCGGACCCGGCGGAGGAGATTTTCGAAAAACTCCGGCAGCGTCCGGAACCGGTGCGCGTGATCGCCTCGACCAACAGCCTGGCGGCGACCGACTCGTTCGTGGTGTACGCCGTGTCGTACAAGTTTCGACGCAAGTATTTGCGGCGGCTGGGATTCGAGATCTACGAGTACAAGCCCAAGGCCGGTCTTCGCATCGAGGACTATCAGCCATTCCTGCCCGATCTCGGCATCGACTGGCCGAGTCTCGGGGAGTTTCGCGAGCGCGGCGAGCCGTTGCCGATCGCCATGGAGGGGCCCCGCCGCACGCTGCACGCGAAGTCGCTGGTGATCGATGAGGCGGTCGGACTGATCGGCACGCATAACTTCGATCCCCGCTCGGCCGATCTCAACACCGAATCGGGACTCATCGTCGAGGACGCCGCCTTCGCCGAACGCCTGGCGGCGAGCATCCGCGTGGCGATCACGCCGGAGAATTCGTGGGTGGTGGCGCCGCGCGAACCGGTTCCGGTGATCGCCGAAGTCAACGCGGCGGCGGGCACGCTGTCGGAATCGCTGCCCTTGTTCGACCTCTGGCCGTTCCGCTACGCCACCAACTTCGAACTCAAGCGGGGTTGTACGCCGATGTCGCCGCGCGCGCCGGGCTTCCACGACTGCCATATCGTGGTCGGAGACTTTCCCGGCGTGGAGGTGCCGTTGCGGACCCTTTACACGCGTTTCATCGTGGCTTTCGGCGTCGGGCTCACCCCGATCCTGTAGCGACCTCCGGTACTGCCTTCCGGCCCGGGGTATGGGAGAATCCCGCGGCACCGCGTCGCCGGCAGATCGCCTCGTCCTTGCGACCGCCTTCGTCACCGCAACAGGGAATGCCATGACCATCAGCATCACCATCGATCTCTCCGATACCGACGTCGATCACTTCCAGCAGGCCCTGCTGCGCGCCCGCGATATTTCGGGCGACAAGAGCGCCGAGTCGATCACCAGTGCCGCGCGCGAGCTGCTGGTGGTCGCGACGAAGACCGAAGTGCCCGATTTCATCGCGCAGCGACTGGCCAAGCTCGAGTCGCTGATCGCGATGGTGCACGACGAGGGCTGGGCCCTGCCCGAGGACGATCGCAAGCGGGTGCTGACGGCCTTGACGTACTTCGCGGAGCCGGCCGACGTCATTCCCGACTCGGTACCGGTTGTCGGCTATCTCGACGACGCGATCATGATCGAGCTTTGCGTGCGCGAACTCCGGCACGAGGTCGAGGCGTACGAGGATTTCAACGACTTCCGCAAGCACGAAGCTGTCGGTCGCGGGCTCAATCCCGAAAAGCTCGGACGCGCTGACTGGCTCGAGGGTCGGCGCCAGGAGCTCATGGATCGCATGCGCCGTCGCCGCGACCGCGATGGATACGCCGCGCGTTCCGGCAGCTCCGGCCTCTTCCGATTTGGGTGAAAACGAGCGCTTGCGTGATGACTGACGTCATCGCGCGCTCGTTTTCACGCCCAAGACAGGAGTCTTGGGCAGGAGCGACTTGGCGAGCGCACGACGTGCGAGCCTAGTCGCCTCGGCAAGGTCACCCCACAATCAATCGCAGCCACGATCGCGCGCGTCGGCGAAACCCATAGCAGGCGCTCTTTCGCAACGTGCCATTCATGGTTCG
>JBGTIG010000094.1:0-2178 GCA_041745755.1 Lysobacterales bacterium | reverse complement strand
GCGCGTCGGCGAACGCCCGCACACGGATGTGCGGGCCGGCGCCCAGCCGCAGGGACGCCTGCTCGCACCAGTCTTGCGCGCGCAGAGTCGGTAGGTCAGGTCGCGCAGCGACCTGACAACCAGTTCGCGAGGGAACTCCCCGTCAAGCCGGCAGAGCCGACTTGGTCTACCGAAGCGGAAGGGGCGATGCGATCATTCCCGCATGAGTTCCCCTCGCATCCTCGTCGTGCAGACCGGTCGCGCCATCGCGTCTGTGCGCGCGCGGCTTGGCGATTTCCCCCACTGGTTCCGCGTCTCGATGCGATTTCCGCGCAGTGCCGTCGAGCTGCGCGACATGCAGCACGGTGATCCCCTGCCCGATCCTCACGCGACAGCCGGGGTGCTCATCACCGGTTCCGGCGCGATGGTCAGCGATCGCGAAGCATGGAGCGAGCGCACGGCTGCGTGGATCCGCGAAGCCCATGCGGCGGAGGTTCCCCTGCTCGGCGTCTGCTACGGGCACCAGCTCATCGCGCACGCGTTCGGCGGTCGCGTGGACTACCACCCCGACGGCCGCGAAATGGGCACTCACACCATCGAGCGGCTGGTGTCGGCGGACGGCGATGCACTCTTCGATCGCGCACCGGCGCGCTTCACCGCCCAGCTGACCCATCGACAGAGCGTGCTCGACACGCCGCCTGATGCCGTCGTGCTCGCGCGTTCCGCGCACGATTCCTGCCAGGCGTTCCGCGTGGGCGCGAGTACCTGGGGAATCCAGTTCCATCCCGAGTTCTCGACTGCGGCGATGCGCGGCTACATCGCTGCGCGCAGCCGCGACCTTGCGACCGAGGGCATCTCTGCCCGCGCGCTGTCGAAAGCCGTGCGTGCGACCCCACACGCCCGCGCAATCCTGCGTCGCTTCGCGGGACTCGTGCGCCGGGATGCGATGCTGGCCTGATACGTTCCCGTCGCCGCGCTCCGGGCGCCGCTGGCCGGTCGCCGTGAAGTTGCGCTCATGCTACAAAGCCGCATTCGACGCCGACTCCGGGGGACAGATCGATGAGCACCGCGCGCACCGTTCCCGCTGGCAATGGCGTCGCGTGGCTGACGCGCGCATTCAGTACCGTCCGCAGGCACCCCGGTCCGCTCGGCCTCGCCATTTTTCTGCTGGTGATCGCGATCCTGGTTCCCGTCTGCGTCCAGCTCGCCGGGCAGTTGCTGATGCCGGGCACCACGGCGGGCATGGCCGTGCAGGTGCTCGCCGGACTCACGATGGTGATCGTCGCCTCGCTGATGATGGTGGGAGTGCTGCGACTCATCCATTCGCTCGAAACCCACGGCAGCGGCAGCGCGACGTCCATCTTCGAAACTTTCGGCGACACCGACCTCATGCTGCGCGCGGTGGTGTTCGCCCTAATCGTGCTGGTGGTCTCGATTGCGTTCATCGCGGTGCTGCTGCTGGCGATGGGGCCCGACATGCTTGCGTGGTACGGCAGGCTGATCGTCGCACCGCTCGAGGCCGGCGCCGCTGCGCCGCCCATCACGCGCTCGCCCTGGCTTGCCGCCGCAATTGGATTGTTCGGCGGGCTCGCACTGTTCGGAGTCAACACCTTCGGTTACGCGCAGGTGGCGCTGACGCGCCGGAGCGGCACCGAGGCGTTCATGGACGGACTCGAGGGCACCGCGCGCAACGTGCTGCCGATCCTGCTCAACATCGTGGTGGTCATCGCCGCCATCCTGCTGATCACCATGCCGATGTTGCTGCTCATGATGCTCGCGGGGTTCCTTGGCGGCCTCGTGCATCCCGTCGCTGCCATCGCGCTCGTGGTGCCGTTCTACATCGCCTACATGCTCGCCCTCTACGCCGTGATTTTCGCGACCATGTACCACGCCTGGCGCGACGTCTTCGGCGATCCCGCGCCCATCCCCATTGCCTCGCCACCCGCGCCCGCATCCGAACTCAGCGCCTGACCCCTGCGGGTCGCCCCGGGCACCACGCGCCAGGGCCGACATGCGCGAATCCGTCGCGCGCGTTGCGTGGCAACTACGACAGCGCGATCGGCGGCCCCACCGGACTCGAGTCGGCGGAGAAATAGCACCCTGGCTGCGGGTGACGAAAGCGGCGCGGCGTCTGCGACAATGCGCCCCTCGCAATGCCGGTGCCCGCGTCCCGCAGGGGTGCGATCGGAGCGCGACGCC
>JBGTIG010000093.1:0-2540 GCA_041745755.1 Lysobacterales bacterium | reverse complement strand
AGGCAACCGGCGCTGCGGGTTCCTGCGCGGCAACCGTCGGTGCGCACGCCAGGCAGAGCACCCCCGCCACGGCCGCGGCGATTGCCATGGCAACATCGTTCTGGAAGACGTTGGGTCTCATGCGGGATTCCGGTTGGCGATGCGCTGCGAAACGGCGCGGCGACAGGATCACCGCCGGACACGTGGATTGCAGGAGTGCGAATTTATCGCAAACCGCGGCCGAAGGCATCGCCTCCAGTCCCGGCTGCACGCCCGAACCCGGGTGGCGCGGGCTCCCTCCCCACCTCCGCGGGCGACCGGCGGCTCCGCGAGGAGGCCGCAGACCCGGCGCCGATCGGGCTAGAGTGCGGCCATGAGCGCAGCTCCGAAGCCACCTGTCCGCAATCCTTTCGCGCGGGCGACCTACGTGCTGAACGCGCACGAGCTCCGCCAGCTGCCGGCCGACGCCGGCGCGGAGATCGCCTTCGCGGGGCGCTCGAACTCCGGAAAGTCGAGCGCGCTCAACGCGATCTGCGCGCAGAAGGCCCTGGCGCGCGTGAGCAAGACCCCCGGGCGCACGCAACAGCTCGTCATCTTCAGCCTCGGCGAATCCACGCGGCTGGTCGATCTTCCGGGTTACGGTTACGCCAAGGTTCCGCTCGAGATGCGCGCGCACTGGGGCGACGTGCTGATGCAGTATTTCCACAACCGGGGCTCATTGCGCGGACTCGCGCTGACCATGGACGTGCGGCACCCGATGGGCCCGTTCGATCAGCAGATGCTGGCCCTTGCGCAGCGTGGATCACATCCCTGCCACGTGCTGCTGACCAAGTCCGACAAGCTCTCGCGCGGTGCCGCGATGGACGTCCTGCGCGAGGTGCGCGGCCAACTGGCGAATATCGATCCGCAGCATTCAGTGCAGTTGTTCTCGGCGCTCAAGGGCGACGGCGTCGATGCCGCCCGCACCGCGCTTGCGCGCTGGCTGGAGCCGCCAGCGCCGTAGGCCACGGGTGACCGCTACCATGGCGCGTTCGCGTTGGCCGTGCGGACCAGCCCCCTGCAGGAATTCGCCACGATGCCGGATCCGGCTGGCAACGCCGCTGCGCCGATCGCGGATCGTGCGGAGCTCATCGATTATCTCGCGGGGGGCTCGCGCACTCGCGACGCCTGGCGCATCGGCACGGAGCACGAGAAGTTCGGATTCCGCCTCGACGACCTGCGGCCGCCGGACTACGAGGGCGAGCGCGGCATCGGCGCGATGCTCGAGGGGCTGACGCGCTTTGGCTGGGAACGCATCGAGGAACACGGCCGCCTGATCGCGCTGAAGCGCGGCGATGGGTCGATCACGCTCGAACCCGCCGGCCAGTTCGAGCTATCGGGCGCGCAGCTCGAGAATCTGCACCAGACCTGTTGCGAGGTCGACGGGCATCTGGTCGAAGTCCGGACCGTCGCCGACGAGATCGGGCTGGGATTTCTCGGCATGGGGTTCCAGCCGAAGTGGTCGCGCGCCGACATGCCGTGGATGCCCAAGGGCCGCTATCGCATCATGCGGGACTACATGCCGAAGGTCGGCGGGCTTGGCCTCGACATGATGACGCGCACGTGCACCGTGCAGGTCAACCTCGACTTCGCGAACGAAGCCGACATGGTGCGCAAGTTCCGCGTATCGCTGGCGCTGCAGCCGATCGCGACCGCGCTGTTTGCCGATTCGCCCTTCACGGAAGGCCGGCCGAACGGCTATCTCTCGTATCGCTCGCACATCTGGACCGACACCGACGCCGACCGCACGGGTCTGTTGGATTTCGTCTTCGAAGACGGCTTCGGCTTCGAGCGCTACGTCGACTATCTGCTCGACGTGCCGATGTACTTCGTCTATCGCGAGGGCGCCTACATCGACGCGAGCGGACAGAGCTTCCGGGCATTCCTGGAGGGCGGGCTGCCCGCGCTCCCTGGCGAGCGGCCGCGCCTGTCCGACTGGGACGATCACATGACCACCGCGTTTCCCGAAGTGCGGCTCAAGCGCTATCTCGAAATGCGCGGCGCCGACTCGGGACCGTGGAACCGCATCTGCGCGTTGCCCGCGTTCTGGGTTGGATTGCTCTACGACGACACCGCCCTCGACGCCGCATGGGACCTGGTGCGCGACTTCACCGTGGCGGAGCGGCACGCGCTGCGCGACGGTGTACCGCGCCAGGGGTTCCGGCTGCCGTTCCGCGAAGGGAGCCTCGGGAACCTCGCGCAGCGCGCGCTCGAGATCGCCGCGCACGGGCTCGCCCGACGCGCCTGTCGCAATACGGACGGTCACGATGAGCGCGTGTTCCTCGAGCCGCTGATGGAATTCGTCGAGGCCGGCATCACGCCTGCGGAGCGCAAGCTCGAACTCTTCCACGGCGCGTGGCAGGGCTCGGTCGATCCGGTGTTCCGCGAGTTCGCGTACTGAATCCCCATCCGGAAACCGGCGAATGCGCCGGCGCACCCGACTCGTCGTTGCGGTAATGCGCGTCGAATCCCGCAAGGTCGAGGGTCTCGACCTGGTGATAGAGCGCATGTGCGAACGAACC
>JBGTIG010000092.1:0-2499 GCA_041745755.1 Lysobacterales bacterium | reverse complement strand
GGCGCGGCTGGGCTCGTCGGCGTCGGCATGGCGAGCGGCATGCTGGGCGTCGGCGGACTGCAGCAGCCGGTCGCACCGGCCGCACCAACCGCCGAGGATCCGGTCGCGAAGTTGAAGAAGGCCAAGGAGATGCTCGATCTCGAGCTGATCACGCAGGCCGACTACGACGCGCTCAAGGCCAAGGCACTCGGCCTGTAAACAACTTGATTCCGTTCGTGGTGAAGTCCTGAGCCTGACGAAGGGTCGAACCATGAGCGGAATCGACAACCTGCAAACAAGTCCGCCGCGCTGATTGACCTTTGATCAGACCTTCCTTAGGCCGCGAACCGCGCAAAGACCATGTCCAACACGAACAATCCGCCGCCGCCCCGGCCGGCCTACACCGGCCCCGGATCGCCACAGGACGTGCCGCCGGAACCGGGCAGTTTTCCGATCGATCCGGCCACGTTGCCGAAACCGATCAGCGATGAGTTGCTGGCGCCCGACCCGGTTGCCATCGACACGTCCGCCGAAGAACTCAAGGACGGCCTCAACCACTGCCCGAAGTGCGGCGCGACCGACATCCGGCACAAGGCCGGCACCGACCTGCTGATCTGCGCGTTCTGCCGCAACGAGTGGCATGGGGCGCGGGTCGAGGAGGAGTTCGGGTTCGGCGTGGGTCTCGACGAGCTCGAAGGCACGATCGTTGCGTCGGGTGCGCGCGACATCGAGACCGACGTCGCCAGCCTCATGAGCTTCAAATGCACCGCCTGCGCCGCCGAGGTGACGGTCAACACCGAAAGCGCGATGACGGCACGCTGCCACTGGTGCCGCCATGTCTTCGGCGTCACCGAGCAGGTTCCGAACGGCGCGGGGCCCGACGCGGTGTTGCCCTTCCATATCAAGAAGGAGGATGCGGTTGCGCGCCTCCGCCAGTTCGAGGACAAGCGGCGGATGTTCGCGCACAAGGAATTCAAGGAACAGTTCACGCCCGACAACGTCAGCGCCGTGTACCTGCCCTACATGATCGTCGACGGCAAGGCGAGTGCCGACGTTTCCGGCAAGGGCGAGATCAAGACGCGCGAGTACACACGCGGCACCGGCAAGGACCAGAAGACCTACTACGACGCCGACGTGTACCAGGTGGAACGGCACGTGGATTTCACCGTGGACGACCTCCCGCTGGAATCCTCCGCCAAACGCGGCAGCCTGGACGCGAAGGCCAACACCAACAACATCATCAACACGATCCTGCCGTTCGACACCAAGAATGCGGTGAAGTGGAACGCGTCCTACCTCGCGGGCGGCAGCTCGGAGAAACGCGACCTCGACGTGGAACACCTGAAGCCGCGCCTCGAGGACCAGCTGCTGTCGATCGCCCGCGCCCAGGTCGAGAAATCCGTGAACCGTTTCAATCGCGGCGTGCGCTGGGAACAGGAAGGCCTCGACGTGCACGGCTCGCGCTGGGTGTCGATGTACTTGCCGGTCTGGCTCTACTCGTATCACCAGCCCGGCAGCAGCGGCGGCATGCTCCACTACATTGCCGTGAACGGCCGTACCGGCGAGACCATGGGCAGCATCCCGGTGCAGCAATGGAAGCTGATCACGGCCGCGCTCACCGTCGGCACCTTCCTCGAAGGCATCGCACTCTGGATCCTGGCGAACTAGTTATGAGCGACGATGGTTCACTGGCACTGCTCGCGCTCGGCCCGGTCGGCGCAACCGGGCTGTACTGGTTCCTGTACCGGTTTTACCGCAACACCGACAAGTCGCACGCCTTCGAACGCGAAACGACCGTCGAGGCCAAGCCGGTGACCGGCTCGGACCAGGACAGGAAAGTCGATGAGGTGAAGGGCACGCGGGCCACGCGCATACCCGGCGACAACCTTCGCGAGTACCGCAAGCGCGTCAAGCGTATCCAGGGCGATTCGAGTTAGCGGGTCGGAGATTCAAGCTGATTCCCCGAGCGTCAAGCCGTTCCCATGCGCACACTTCGCCGGCCCTACGGCAGCGCGCCAGCCCCAACCCCGGCAAGAGCGGAGTTAGCCCGCTCGGCACTAGGGGCGTCAAAGCTACGGCCGAGTGTGTCAACGTTTTGCAAGTGGCGACGAATCAACGCAATTGCCACCGTCGAAAATGTGTCTGACCCCCTCTTATCGCATTTTTTCCTTTATCAAGCTCTGAATCCATCAGGCTTACGTTAACTGGAGCGGCTTATGTCACGACTCAAAACCAAGGTTGCCATGATCTCGGGTGCCACAGGTGGCATAGGTGGCGCCACAGCCAGGCGTTTTCTGGATGAAGGGGCCAGCCTGATGCTGGTGGGTCGATCTGCCGACAAGCTGGAAGAGTTACGGATTAAGCTGGATGGCGGGGAAAGGGTGAAATCTTTCGTGGCAGCAGCCAATGATGAGGATGCAGTCAAAGCTTCCTGCGAGGCCACGGTAAGTGCCTTTGGCGGTCTGGATATTCTGTTTGCCAATGCGGGCACTGAAGGCAAAACCAAGTTACTGACTGATC